>JBGQLF010001054.1:0-4480 GCA_041499985.1 Gemmataceae bacterium | reverse complement strand
CCTCAGGGCTGGGACGGTGGGTGGCACGCCCTGAGTCTTCGAAGGGCGTGGTTGCCGTAGCCCACGCCCTTCGAAGACTCAGGGCGTGCCACCCGGAACCTGGCCTTCTGGAACCATGCCGGCGAGGCGCTCCTCCGCTTCCCGTAACGACCGTTGGGCGTCTTCGTTCGGGACCGCCCCTGGTTGCTGGAGGAGTTGCCGCAGCCGGGCCAGCGTCTCCTGAGCTTGTTGGGGCTGGCCCAAGGCGTGCTGGGTCATGGCCAGGAAGGCGAGATTCATCGGCACCGCCTTCTGGAGCGGCTCCGCCTGCCTGAGCGCGACGAGGCCTTGCGGCAGCTGCCCAGCCAGGAACGCCAGGCTGGCCGGGGTTGCCCGGTGGAGAAGGTCCGCCTGGGCCAACGTCGCCACAGCCTCCGGATATTGGCCCGCGCGATATTGGGCCATCCCCAGCGTGGTCAGGTACGGGTGCTGTCCGGGGAGAAGGCGACAGGCCGTTTCGGCTTGGCGCAGGGCGAAGCGGTACTGGAAGGCGTTCAGGTGTGGTTGGCGGAGCACGCTCCAGGCCGCTTGCTGGTAGCGCTCTGGGTCGCTGGCTTCCTGGTAGCGGTCGGCCAGGGCCAGCGCCAGTTGGCGTGCCGCAGGCCGAAGCATCGGCGAACTGCGGAGGTAGTCGAGGACATCGGCTCGGCACAGCGGCTTGGTAAAGAGGAAGCCCAAGACAGCAACCGCTTCTCGTTCGATCACTGCGTCGGGCGTCCAGGGCCGGCCGTCCCAGATTTTCACGATGCTGTTCACGTTCTCCCCACCGCCGTTGGCAATCCTGGTTCCATCGGGGCTGAACGCCACCCTGAGCGCGGCCCCCCCGGTGTGGCCTTTGAGGGAGAGGATTTCCTGGCCGGTAGCTGCCTCCCAGACTTTCACGGTTTGATCATGACTGCCAGAAACCAGCCGCTTCCCATCGGGGCTGAACGCCACATTGATGACGGTGCCGGCATGGCCTTGAAGCGTACGGAGGAGCTGACCTGTTGCGGTCTCCCAAACTTTGATCGCACCATTGTCGCTGGCGGAAGCCAGCCAGTGTCCATCTGGGCTGAAGGCCACATCGAACACTGAAGCATCATGGCCTTGGAGGGTGTGGAGGACCGCGCCCGTGGCCGTATCCCAGATCCGCACCGTTTTATCCAAGCTGGTGGAGGCCAGCCGGGTCCCATCGGGGCTGAACGCGACACCGCAAACCCAGTCGCTGTGCCCCGTGAGGACACGGACTAGCTGCCCGGTAGCCGCAGCCCAGATCCGCACCGTCCTTTCGTCGCCCCTGGAGGCAAGCCATTGGCCGTCGCCGCTATACGCGATCCGGTTCACAGGCATCGGGATCTGGTCCACCGGCTCCGAGTGGCGGATGAGCGTACGGATGACGTGGCCCGTGGCCGGGTCCCACACCCGTATCGTTGGGTCACGACTACTCGAGGCCAGCTGTCTTCGGTCAGGGCTGAACGCCACGCCCAGGACCGTGTTGGAGTGGCCACGAAGGGTGAAGAGAGCTTGCCCAGTCGTGGCATCCCAGATCTTCACGGTTCTATCCGAGCTGGCTGAGGCCAGCTGGCTCCCCTCGGAGTCGAACGCTATCCCAACAACCGCCCTAGTATGGCCTTGGAGCCTGGTGGCTTCCTGGTCCATCATCGGGTCCCAGACTTTCACGGTGCCGTCGCCGCTGGCCGAGGCCAGCCGGTTTCCTTCGGGATGGAACGCCACCTGCTCAATGGCGCCGGTGTGGCCGCGGAGGGTGCGAAGTTCCTGGCCGGTCCACGCATCCCATACTCGCACGGTCTGGTCATTGCCGGACGAGGCCAGTCGATCCCCGTCCGGGCTAAACGCCACGCTCATCACCGGGGCCGTATGGCCCTGGAGGATGGCCATCAGTTGGCCCGTGGCCACGTTCCAGATTCGGCTTGTCCCGTCGTTATTTCCAGCGGCCAGCCGAACCCCATCCGGACTGAACGCGACGGCCCAGAACTTCGCCCCGCTGCCTTTGAGGCTCGAGATCTCTTGGCCGGTGGTCGCGTTCCACAGCCACACCCTCCCGTCCTGATGGGTCGAGGCTAGCCGGGTGCCATCCGGGCTGAACGCCACGGCATCGCCCTGGGTGCCGCGACGGGGGAGAGTGCGGAGTAACTGGCCGGTCGTCGCCTCCCAGATCTTCACCGTGCCAGCAAGACTCATCGAGGCGAGGCGGGTGCCATCCGGACTGTAGACCAGGTATCGGAATTTCGCCGTTGGGTCTTTGAGCGCGCGGATTTCCTCGCCGGTCGTCGTATCCCAAATCCGCACGGTTCCATCCCAGCTGGCGGAGGCCAGCCGGGTGCCATCCGGACTATACGCCAAGCCATCGATCTCGCCGCTATGCCCCCCGAGGGTATGGACTGCCTGCCCCGTCACCGCATCCCAGATCTTCACGACCTGGTCGTAGCCGGCGGAGGCGAGGTGCGTTCCATCCGGACTATATGCCACGCGGAGAGCCTGCGTGTGCCCCTGGATGGTGAGCAGGTCGGCATGGCAGAGCCGCTTGAGGTAATGCCATTCCCAGTGCCGCCGGTCGACCGGACAGTCCTCGAGCAGTTGCTCCACCCGGGCCAGATTGCCTTCCCGCCACCCTGCGTGTGCCAGGGCGATATGGTGGAAGTATTGGTAGTAGCGGGCCTGCTCCAGCGCCGCCTCGGCGCGCTGGCGCTGCGTCTCTTCGTTCTTGGTGGCCTCGGCCTGGGCCTGGAGTGCTCGCTCGGTCCGCTCCTGCGCCTCGCGCAGCCGCAGGTTGTACGCAGCCCCCACCCCCGCCGCCACCAGCGCCAGGGCCGCCACGCCACTGACCACCAGCAAGGCCGCCGCGGCCGGCCGACGCCGCGCCCACAGGATGGCCCGTCGCGCCAGGCTCACCGGCCGCGCCCGGATCGGCCGATCCTCCACAAAGCGAGTCAGGTCCTCGGCCAACTCGCCAGCGGTCTGGTAGCGACTCGCCGGATCGCGTGCCATCGCCTTGAGCACCACCGTCTCCAGATCGCGCGGCACCTCGGGATTGAGCTTGCGTGGCCGCGGCGGTTCCTCGTGCATCACCTGGTGGACCAGCTGGTTGCGATCGGCGGCCTGGAACGCCGGGCGCAACGTCAGCAGCTCATACAGCGTCAGCCCCAGACTGTAGAGATCGCTGCGCACATCGGCTTGACCTTCGAAGCGCTCCGGAGCCATGTAGCGCACGGTGCCCACAATATCGCCGGTGTGCGTCAGCTGCCCCTGGTCCGTGGTCATCTTGACCAGGCCGAAATCGGTCACCCACACGGTGCCGTGCGTGTCCAGGAGCAAGTTGGACGGCTTGATGTCCCGGTGCAAGATGCCCTGGCTGGTGGCGTAGGCCAGGGCCTGGGCGACCTGGATGCCGATGCGGGCCACGCTCTGCCAGTACGGCCGGCCGGATTCTTCAGAAAGCGATGAATGAGGAACGCTGAACGATGAATTGCCAGAAGGTGCTGGCCGCTGGGCCTCGTCGCTGGACGTCTTCTGGATCTCTTCTTGTTCCTCATTCATCGTTCCGCGTTCCACGTTTTCTTGGAACTGGCCTGTTCGCAGCGATTGCGCCAGCGCCGCTACGGAAACCTCGCCGGTCCGGTCACTGGGTGGCTGTCGGCTCCCGCTTGAGGCCTTCTGCGCGGCGCCCGTTTTGTCTTGCCGTAGCCGCCGCAGCTCAGCCACCACTTCGTCGAGGCCCATGCCCTGGATGAATTGCATGACGTAGTATTGCAGCCCGTCGGCTTCGCCCACTCCGTAGACCGGCACGATGTTGGTATGGTGCAGCCGGGCCGCGGCCTTGGCTTCGCGCTGGAAGCGCCGCAGCTTCTGGGGATCGAGCAGGGCATGGCTGGGCAACACCTTCAGCGCCACGTGGCGGCCCAGGGATTCCTGTTCGGCCTCGTAAACAATACCCATGCCCCCACGCCCCACCTCGCGCAAGATGCGGAAGTCGCCCAACCGTTCGAGCGGCCGGCCCTCGGCCAGAGCCGCATCGTCCGCCTGGGGGCCGGTGGCCTGGGCAGCATCGGCGCGGACGTCCTCCATCATCACCAGCGCCGGGAAGAGGTCGCGGATCTGGTCCGCCAGCGCCGGGTACTGGTCGGTGTACTCACTCAGGGCCGGCCGCTCGCCGCGCCGGAAGCGCTCCAGGAACTCTTCGGCCAACGCTTCCACGGGGTCGCGCTCGGAACTGGTGTCAGTCATGGACAAGCCCTCGAAGGTTGCCGCTCTGTTCCTGGCTGTTCACCGTAGCCACAAGCGTCCTCGCTTGTGAGCTTGCCGCAGCCCACAAGCGAGGACTGTTACCGGACATAACCTTTTGCACAACAATTGGCCACGAGGTTTTGCACAAGCGCTATTGTACATAGGAATTGGCAATGAGGTCTTGCACAGGCGTCACTTGTTCACTTGGCCGAGATGT
>JBGQLF010001053.1:0-4482 GCA_041499985.1 Gemmataceae bacterium | reverse complement strand
GCTCCACACGGATGGCCGGATCCGCGGAGCCATCACGCTGGGAGAAGGATCGTCCGCGGCGGCCGCAGCCGGAGTGGTTGCAACGCTGGGGAACGCCTTGTCGTTCGACAAGGAGGGGACTCTATACGCGATTGCTACGGGGATCGCCGGCGGCACGTTCAACCCGCCGATCGCGACCAAAGGGGGTGGAGCGTACATGTTCCCGATCTCATCGCTGGATGCGCTGGCCAGCGGCCAATCGGCGCCCGTGTCCTACATTCCGGTGCCCGAGGGAGGGCCTGACGGGATTGAGGTCGCTCCCGATGGTGCGATTCACTTCAACACGGTGGGTGCGGTAGCCGGGCTGAAGGATCCCGCCGAGGGCGGCATGTACCGGGTTACCAAGGACGACTTCAAGAACGGGAACCTGCCTGCGCCGTTCGCGACGGGCCTGGGAGCACTGGACGGACTGGATTTCGCCGGCAGCGTGCGCCTGGATACGGAGATCAAGAACACGAACAGCGTTATCGTCACGCCACCCTACGGTGTGCCGATGATGCTGACCTACGACCAGGACATCAAACTGGCCGGCCCTGCCGACATTGCAGTGCGCAAGATGTCCGACGGAAGCTACCTGCTGGTAATTCCGGAGTTGTCGGCGACTTCACCGAACAACCACGACAATCCGGTGACCGTGATCCGGCTGCCGGCCAACTTCGACCGGTTCTGAAGCGAGGTTGGTGCAACTCAAAGGCGAAGCAGTCCGCTGGCCACACCTCCCGGTTCTGGACGGTGAGGCTGTCTGCTGAAGTCAGGGCAGTCGCGAAGTACGCGGCTGCCCTTTTCTTTTCCGGCGCGTACTAGGAAGCCCGCCCCAAGCGCAGTACCGTCAGAGCTGCCGGACCCATCGCGCCTGGCACTTCTCCCCGAGGGAGCGTAATCGGTATGCGATCTGTAAGTGCGCCCCTAATACCGTACATAGGTTGTCCTACTCGCAACCCAAAGTCAGACGTTTCGACGGGAGGAGCCATGATAAGGTCGCTTGCCGCATCGTTGGTATTTGTTGCGACCGCCGCCGGATTCCTGTTGCCGCGAGATGTAGAGGCTAGGTCGTCCTGTCTGGGCCGGCCGCCGCCGCCGTCGACTGGCAAGCAGGTGCCATGGTCTTCCGAGCTTCCCCGCGACTGGAAGAACGATGAGGGCCAGGAACTGAGCCTCTTCAATCCCGCCGCTGGAGAGATCGAGCTCGAGTTTCTCGGGACCGAACCCAATTGTCCAACCGGCGACCACCGCAAACTGTATCTAAAGGACGCGACGTTCGATGGGACGAACCTGCGCGGCAAGATGGTCCGTTGTACGGCCCAGGAGCTCATCAAAAAATGTGGAATGCCGACGACCTTCGAGACGGACTTCTACACGATCAGTGTGACGAGGAACCAGATTGAAGGCTATTACCGCAGCGAGTGGTTCGACCCCGTCAAGGATGCGAAGTCTGGGGAGTGCTCCTATGTGCGCAACGAGTCCGGCGACGGATGGTGCCCGTTTACCCTGACCCTCGGCGGGCCCTCTCCCTGTCCTGATACCGAAGCCGTCGTACAGCTGAATTCGGCGGTTGCCTTCACGCATGATCTCGCCGACAGGGCGCGGGGTGCCGTCACCGACGCCGACCTGCGCGCCGCGATGTCCGGCGCCTCTAGCGCCCTTGGCGCAATCCAGGGCGTCTTGGACGACGTGATTTCGGCCGCGAGCAAGTGCAAGGAGCTACACGAATCCATGGCGCTGTTGCAACGATTCGCGAACGCGGTTGACGAGGTCAACAAAGCGAAATGCGGCCGGCAGCTTGCAGCAGGTTTCGACCACTTGTTTACCACCGCGGGCGAGGTCGGAGAGAAATTCGTGAAGATTCCTGAACTCACGCCAGTGTTCCAGCTCCTCGCCGGCAACCTAACCTTTTACCGCGACGTGACGGGAAAGCTGGACCCCGAACAGCGTTGGGGAGCGCAATTCAGTCAGATCGATGGCTACCAGATGTCTGGCTGTTGAGGCCGCGCTCGCCAAGTTTGCGCCCATCTATGGAGCGAGTGGGGAGTCCCGCAGTGCGCAACTGCCCATTTGTTCGGCGCCCTTTAGGGAGCTTGGCCCAAGCGCAGCACCGTCAGCTGGCGGACCCATCGCGCCTGGCGCTTCTCCCACGGCACGACCATTCGCAGCGGCCCCTCGTTCGGCGGCAGCGCCTCGCCATTCTTGCGGTCCGCGATAAGGATCAGACCACCGGTGAAGCCCGCGTCGAATTCGGGCAGCGCATAGACGACTTTGTAGCCATCCGCACCTTCGGCAACAACGTAGAGCGACAACTGTTGGCCGCGGAGGTCATGTCCAAGTGGAGGAGCAACGAGCTTGAGAATTTCTCGGGCAGGAACGCCTTCGAAGGTGACGACGGCTCCTCCATGATCCTGCGCCTTGACTGTCGTTCGCGGCAGCTTCCCCCAGTCTTCGGCTGCTACCAGGTGCTGGGAACCGTCCAGAACGATCACGCGCAGCTGAGCGGCTGAGAGGTCTTGTTGACCGTGGCCGGAAACCGAGGCAGCCAAGCCAAGAATGATCAACCCCACCGATAGAAACGGCTGAAAGAGGTTGGACAAGACTGAAGACTCTCGGATCATGAGAAGACCTCGCAGGGTCGAACTGAAGAGGCGGCTTGCGCAGCCGGTCCGCCGTTAGCTCTATCTTATCGTGCTATAAACAGTCGAGGTGAGAAGACTGAGAGGCGGGTCGACCGCTCGACTCACTTCAACTGGGCACCGGACAGAAGCATTTCCTGCTCAGTACCAAGTCACCGTCGTGCGCCTTCTGCATCCCGGCAGGACCGGACGAGACCGTGGAGGTGTTCAGCACGACAGCGGTCAAATACTCGCTCGAACCCGTCACGGTCACCGGCAGGTTTGGCGTGCTCGACAATAATCCGGACCGACTGTTCTACCGGATGGCAGACGCCGTGCAGGTGGCCGGGACACCAGCGGGAATAAGGAAGTTCCGTGCGGAGCTTCCTTAAGCTTGCAAGCGGGCGCGCCGTTTTCTAAGGCAGGCTGACGATCCCCGTACCGGTCTCAGGGCCAGACTGCAATCGAGCGCGCGCCTGCCGCCTCCATCACGGGCGGTCGCGGGTGGTGCTCACGTAGCATCGCCACGAGCGCATCAAAGGGCAGCGGGCGGCTGAAGTAGTATCCCTGGATCGCGTCGCAGTCGTGCCCACGCAGGAACTCCAGCTGCTCGCGCGTCTCAACGCCTTCGGCGACCGTCTTGAGCCGCAGGCTGTGAGCCATGGCGATGATGGCCTTGGTCAGCGTCGCATCGTCGTTGTCGCCGGGCAGACCCTGAATGAAGGTGCGGTCGATTTTGATCGTGTCGATGGGGAAGCGCTTGAGGCCGGCCAGGGAGGAGTAACCGGTGCCGAAGTCGTCCATCGCCACATGTACGCCCATGTCCTTGAGCCGTGCGAGTATGCGCGCCGCATGCTCCGCATTACGCATCACCATGCTCTCGGTAACTTCCACTTCCAGCAGGGAGGCCTCCACGCCGAACTCGCGCAGCGTCTCGCTCACGAGCTCGATCAAGTGGTCATCGGAGAAGTGTGGTGCGGAAAGGTTCACCGCAACGCGTAGAGCCCCCATGCGGTGCGCGCGCACGAGCTGTGCCGTATCTTCGCAGGCCCTGCGCAATACCCACTTGCCCATAGGCACGATAAGGCCGGTCTCCTCCGCCAGCGGGATGAAGTCCGCTGGAGCAACCAACCCGTGGTCGGGATGTTGCCATCGCACCAGGGCTTCCATGCCGGTGACGCGGCCGGACACGATGTCCTGCTTCGGCTGGTAGTGCAGGACCAGCTCTTCGCGTTCGAGCGCGCGGCGCAGCTGGGTCTCGAGCGTGAGCCGCTCCAGGCTGTGAGTATCGGCTTGAGGGGAGTAGTAGCGCCAGTTGTTGCGGCCCTGCTCCTTGGCCCGGTACATGGCGATGTCGGCGTGCTTCTGCAGGGCATGCAGATCTCCCCCATCGGCGGGATAGGCGCTGATGCCGATGCTGGCGGTGACGTGCAACTCGCGATCGCCTACTGCCAATGGCTGGGCAATCGCCTCCAACACCTTGGCCGCGACGCTGGCGGCATGCTCGCTGTCGGGGACGTCCTCCAGCATCACGATAAACTCATCACCGCCAAACCGAGCCACCACGTCGCTGGTGCGCAGGCACTCGCGCAGACGCGATGCCACTTCCCTGAGCATGCGGTCGCCCACGTCGTGGCCTAGCGTGTCGTTGATGTTCTTGAAGCGATCGACATCCACGAACAACAGCGCTACCGAGGTTCCTGCGCGCTGCGCCCGGCTCAAGGCATGGTCCAAGACCTGGTTGAACTGGGCGCGGTTGGGCAGTCCGGTGAGCGCGTCGTAGTGGGCCAGCTGCCGAATGCGCTGTTCGGACTCGTGACGCTCGATGGCAATCTTAGCAATG
>JBGQLF010001052.1:0-4483 GCA_041499985.1 Gemmataceae bacterium | reverse complement strand
CTGGCCTGGTCGCCGCGTGAGGCCCATCGCTTCCTGCGCGAAATCCCCAAGCTCGAAGCCAACGGCCTGATTGTGCGCGTTCCCAACTGGTGGAGCGGGTCTCGCCCGCCGCGACCTCAGGTGAGTGTGAAGGTCGGCAACAAGGCTGCCGGTGTCGGCGTCGATGCGCTGCTCGATTTCTCCGTCCAGATGACGCTGGATGGTCAACCGCTCTCCGCGAACGAACTGGCTGCCATCCTCGAGGGCCCGAGCGGGTTGGTTTCCCTGCGCGGGCAGTGGGTGGAGGTCGATGGTGAAAAACTCCGGCAAGCGCTGGACCACTGGAAAAGCGCGGAGCAGGAGGTGCGCTCCGGCGGGATCAACTTCTTCCAGGCGATGCGCCTGCTGACCGGCGCCAGCGCCGGCTCGGACAAACTGCACGACTCGACCCAGGCGGTCCGCGAGTGGTCGGGCTTGACGGCCGGCCCCTGGCTGGCCGACACCCTCCGCGGTCTTACCGACCCCACGGTGGGCGAGACCCCCGTGCCCGCCAGCCTGAACGCCACACTCCGCCCGTATCAACGGATCGGCTTCCACTGGCTGCGCTTCGCCACGCGCTTGAAGCTGGGCGTTTGCCTGGCGGACGACATGGGACTGGGCAAGACGATTCAAGTCCTGGCGTTGCTGCTGGCGCTGCGTGAGGAACGCGGCCAGGCACCGGCACCACCGAGTTTGCTCGTGGTTCCCGCCTCGCTCATCGCCAACTGGAAAGCCGAGATCGCGCGCTTCGCCAGCAGCCTGCGCGTGTGCGTGGCGCATCCGTCGGAGGAGAAGCTCGCGCATCTGGCCGAGGGGCGTGCCTGGAATTCTCATGACCTGGTCATTACCACCTACGGCATGATTTCCCGACTGGAGTCGCTGCGCACGATGCACTGGAGCCGCGTCATCCTCGACGAGGCCCAGGCCATCAAGAACTCCGGCTCGCGTCAGACGCGGGCGGTCAAGGAACTCCAGGGCGAAGCCCGCATTGCCCTGACGGGCACTCCGGTGGAAAACCGCCTTTCGGACCTCTGGTCAATCTTTGATTTTCTCAACCCCGGGCTCCTCGGTTCGGCCAAAGAGTTCGCACGTCTGGTCCGTCGGCTCGAAGAGAGCGAGCGCAATGCCTACGAGCCGCTCCGCGCCTTGATTCATCCCTACATTCTCCGTCGACTCAAGACGGACAAGGCGGTCATCAGCGATCTGCCGGAGAAGACCGAGGTCAAGGCCTTCTGCCATCTGACCAAGGCTCAGGCGTCGCTGTACCAGCAGTCGGTCCACCAGCTGAGCGCGGAACTCGAGCGCGTCGAGGGCATGCAACGGCGCGGCCTGGTGTTGGCCTACCTGATGCGCTTCAAGCAAATCTGCAATCACCCCTCGCAATGGCTCGGCGACGGCGGCTATGATCCGGCGGCCAGCGGCAAGTTCCACCGACTTGCGGAAATCGGCGACGAACTGGCTCAGCGCCAGGAGAGAGCCCTCGTCTTCACGCAATTCCGCGAACTCGCGGACCCTCTGGCCGCCTATCTGGCGACCGTCTTTGGCAGGCCAGGCCTGGTGCTTCACGGGCAGACGACTCTGGCGAAGCGTCGGGAAATGGTCCAGTCCTTTCAGCGCGACGACGGGCCGCCCTTTTTTGTCCTCTCGCTCAAGGCCGGTGGCACGGGCTTGAACCTGACGAGCGCGTCGCAGGTGATCCACTTCGACCGCTGGTGGAATCCGGCCGTCGAAAACCAGGCTACCGACCGGGCGTTCCGGATCGGTCAAAAACGCAACGTCCTGGTTCACAAATTCGTCTGTCGTGGTACGATTGAAGAACGCATCGATAAAATGATCGAGGACAAGACCGACCTGGCCCGCCAACTCCTTGACGGAGGCAGTGAACGACTGCTGACGGAGATGAGCAACGACGAATTGCTGCAATTCGTCGCTCTGGATCTGCAACGAGCCATCGACACCTGACTAAGAGGATCGTACCGTGAGTTGGTTTGCTTTCCGACCGTATGTGCCCGTGGCCAAGCGTCGTGCCGACGCGGCCAAGCTGACGACCAAACTCCAGAAGGGGGGCCGGACGATCACGCCGGTCCAAATCGAGGGCCGGACGATCGCCCGCACCTTCTGGGGCAAGGCCTGGTGCGACCATCTGGAGTCGTACAGCGATTACGAAAACCGCTTGCCCCGTGGCCGCACCTACGTGCGCAATGGCTCCGTGATCGACCTGCAAATCACTGCCGGCAAGATTACCGCGCTGGTCAGCGGCTCCGAAGTCTACCACATCACCATCACGATCGAGAAGCTCGATCCCCGACGCTGGAAGACGGTCAAGTCGCAATGCGCCGGTCAGGTTGGATCGGTTCTGGAATTGCTTCAAGGACGCTTGGATAAGTCGGTCATGACCATCTTGACCAACCGCGACAAGGGCCTGTTCCCTGCCCCGGACGAGATCGCCATGAAGTGTTCCTGTCCGGATTGGGCCGGCCTGTGCAAGCATCTCGCGGCCGTGCTGTATGGCGTGGGTTCCCGCCTCGATCACCAGCCGGAGTTGTTGTTCGTGCTGCGCCGCGTCGATCACCTGGAACTGCTCGATCCCGTCGCCGCCGCCGGGTCTCTTGCCGCCACGGGGGCCCGTGGGCAGAAGACGCTGGAGGACAACGAACTGGCCGACGTCTTCGGCATCGACCTGGAATCCACGCCGGCGGCCGCACCGAGTTCGTCGGTCCCAGCGGCCAAGGGAGACAAACCGGTCACCCGTCGCAGTCGCCCTGCTGCCGAGCCAGGGCCTAGCGCGAGCGCCCAGGGCTCAAGAGTACCCAAAACGAAGTCTCCGAAGGCCATCAACCAAGGTGGCATCCAAGCCACTACCGAGGCATCCTCGCAAACGGGTCGGCAACAACAGAGTGCGGCTTCGAAGCGCACCGTCGCCGCAACGAAGAGCCGCACGAAACGGCCTTCCCGTAGCAAACGGACAAAAAATAACGTTTAGGCCGTCCGTGGGTGTGTATATCCCCATTCGTCCCTGTCTCCCAGTGTAGTCAGGACATAGGCGGGGCCTGCTGGCGAGAGCAACAGGAGGTTTTCCGCGCGGGCAGGTGCCTAATCCGGGAAATTCTACCAGAGCCGCGGTGGCGAGTTAGACATATACTCGACGCGGCAAACCCTGACACAAGCCTGAGGCGCAAGCGAAGGGAGGACCTTCGCTTGCGCCTCAGGCTTGTGTCAACCCGACCCGCATCGAGTATAGAAGGCCTTTATCGGACGCAAGCCGGCCAGCCTGTTGCTGGAGCAGTCTGGGCCCTGACCGGCCGGTCGGCCGGATGGCACCCGCGAAATGGGTTGCCCTTTCGTCTGGTTAACCCGATAATTCAGGAAGGCTATTTTCTTTTCAGGAGGCGCGATGCAGGACGCAAGGCCAGAGGTCATCATGCCCACGCTCAAACCGACAACACACGCGGCCGCGGACTTCGGCGAGATGTACCCCGAGGATCTCTCCGAGCGCCTCGCGTGGTTCGCGCGGGAGCTTGGCGTCAGTGAGTGGCGGCTGCTGGGGCTGCTGGGCCTGACTCTGGCCGACTTGTCGGCACTACCCACGGGCGGTGTGGATTGGCGAACCGCTGTCTCGGCCCACGAGAGCGAAGCGTGGTGGGCGGAGGGAATGCTCTACGATATCCTCGCACTCTTCGACTATGACACCGGCGCCCTGCGCCAGCACCTTGCCGGTTCCGCCAGCCGCAACTACGCCATCCCTCGACCGGGCGGTGGTTCGGTTCCCAGCGGTACGCTGCCGCCGGCGGAGCGCGATCGCGCCCTACTCGTGCTGCTGAGCTCAGGCGGGCCGGAGGCCCGGCAAGCCTTGATCGCCTACCTGGCGCAGCTAGACGACCCAGCGGCATCCTCGGTGTAGCGGCGAAACACTCGGTCGTACCTTCCTGCCAACGTCATGTACGTCACGCTGCCCACAGTCACGCTCTTCTATCGAGTCATCGCACCGGGCTGCCACTGGAACGACATCCTCGCTGGCCAAGGTGCCTACTTTGGTCGCCAGCATGGGGGGCGCTACAACCGCTCCCGCCAGAAAACCGTCTATGCCTCCACGGATCCCCTGGTCGCGATCACCGAGTACGCCTTCCACGAAGCCTTGCGGTTGCAAGAGATCGTAGGCACGACGGCTCTTCAAAACCAGGATCAGGTGGTCCCATTCGCCACCCGACCATGGAACCGGCCGCGGCTCTGGTGCTTCCGCCTCGCGCCGCCGCCCACGATCCTTGATGTCACGGACCCAGCGGCCCTCCAGGCGTTCCATCACCTGCCCCACGTCCTCCTCAATCCGTCCAGTACGCACTACGCCCCCACCCAGGATCTGATGGACGCCGTCTTCCATCACCCGCCTAATCCCAAGACCGTTCAATTAAGCATAACTACTGTTTCTGCAAAGCGTTTCTTCAAGGGTGGGATGCCGCGATGCTCG
>JBGQLF010001051.1:0-4497 GCA_041499985.1 Gemmataceae bacterium | reverse complement strand
CCCAGCGTGCCCTGGCTGCCGGACGCCTGAGTCAGGAAACCTTCCTCAACCAGTTTGGTCACCGCGGCCACCACGAGATGGAATTGGCGCGGCCGCGTTGGGCGGAAGATCCCGCTCTGTTGGACCCACTGGTGCAGAGGCCCCACGTCCCCGTAGGGCTGGTGCAGGCGGCCCACGCGCCCTTGGCCTGGGAACAGATCGCGGACGAAGCCAAGCTCACACGCGCGCGGCGAAATGCCTTGGCCCGTGAAGTCCGCACCTTACACACGTTCCTGAGCCTGCGGGAAACGGCCAAGCATTACCTGATGCACGGCTATGCGCTCATTCGCCGCTTGCTAGTCGAATGGGATCGGCGCGCCGATCTTCAGGGCGGCATCTTTTTCTTGACGCTGGACGAGCTGCCCTCCTTGTGTGCCGGTGCGGAGCTGACCGCTGTGATTGCCCGCCGGCGGCGCCGGCGGACCGTAGCCCTGAGCCTGGAAGTGCCGCCGGTGCTCTTCAGCGATGACCTTGAGGCGATCGGTCGACCGCAACCCGCAGCTGAGCTTGCAACCCTTCATGGCGTGCCGGTGTCGCCCGGGGTCGCGGAGGGGCCGGCTCTGGTGCGAACCGCACCGACCCTGACCGAGCTGCCGGCCGAGCCGTACATCCTGGTTTGCCCCTCCACCGATCCGGCCTGGGTGCCTTTGTTCGTCCACGCTCGGGGACTGGTGCTGGAGATGGGCGGCGTTCTGTCGCATGGCGCCATCGTGGCGCGGGAGTTCGGGCTCCCGGCGGTCGCCAGCTTGCCGGGGATTGTGCAGCGCGTGCGGAGCGGTCAGCGCCTACGCATCGATGGCGGCGCGGGCACAGTGACGGCGCTCTCAGCGCTCCCAACGCTGAGCTAATCGCCGCAACGCTCTTCCGGGAGGTCGCGCTGGTCTCCCACCAGCTGGCAAACCGCGGCACCGGGATCGCGCCACTGCCGGGCGCCTTGCTGACAACCTTGGTGTCGGAAGGTATTATCTATGCAACGAGTGGACTCGGCTGTGGAGCCTTGTTTCGGTTCGGAGTGTCGGCGATGCTCGGCAGCGTTTGGCAAGTGTCGATTTGCGGCGTCATTCCCACGTTGGTGCTGGTCGGTCCGCTAGGGAAGATCGGCGGCGAAGCGCAGGCAGCGATCCCGGCCCTGATCGCGACGCTTCAGGACGAGGAAGCGGTGGTCCGCGAGCACGCCGCCGAGGCTCTGGGGGATATCGGTCCGGCGGCACACGAAGCGGTTCCTTCCCTCGTGGCGGTTTTGCAGGATGCCGATGCCCAGGTCCGCCGCGATGCCGCCCGATCGTTGGGCCAGATCGGCCCCGCCGCCAAGGCGGCGATCCCGGCGCTGACCGTGCTGCTGAAGGACAACGAGCCCAGGGTCCGCGACGCGGCCAGGAAGGCGCTCACCGCGATCGATCCTGAAGCGGCGAAGAAGCCCGGAGGGGAATAAACGGAGGGCGCTGCGGATCGTCTTGCCTCTCCGTGAAGACAGGCCGACATGTGGCGTCTCAGTTTTTCCACTGCGCACTCGCGATGGCCCGGCGTACCTGATCGCGGGCCTTGCTATCTCCCGTGGGGAATATGCCGGTGAAGAAATAGACGCGTTCGCTGCGCCGGATGGCCACCACTTCTCGGGTCAGCTCCTCTTTACCGGAGCGGACGGCAAATGCCAGGCGCACAGCCGGGATCCCGTTGATCTGGAGCGTCTCGGCCGGGGCCGCCGAACGCCACTTCTCGGCGCCGAAGGAGTGGCTCCCCTGGTAGACGGCGAGGTCGGTGGCTGGCGCCAGGTCGGCCAGCGTGACTTCCAGGGTGGCTCCTTTGTCGGCGCCTCGACGGGCGTAAGCGACGAGCAACCGTTCTTTGTCCGCTTTGCCTGGCGGGATCTCTGCCTTGGCCCGCAGCGTCCACTCTTCTGGCGCGAGAAAGCGGATGCCTTCCCGCGTATTCTGATAGACCGGCTCGTCACCCAGGGCCGGGGCATGGGGCCGCGCCTGGCAGCCTAGCATCTGAAGAGCCCAGCCAGCCCAGAGGATCGCTCGGCATACGCGGATAGGACTCGAAATCTTCTCGTGCCCCTTCGCCATGGCGTCTCGCCGTGTGTCGGTGGGAGGATTCCGCAATGCTCACAAGTCTCCCATGCTGACAACCTCCTCCCCCGAACGGGTCGCCAGGGCCTGAAGGAGGGCCACCGGCGTGCTCGTGCGCAGGCCATGGACCGAGCCATCGGCAAACACAAAGTGGACGACTCCGAAATGAGGGGAGAAAAAGTCATACGGTTCGCAATAGGGATCTTGAAGCAGCTTCGCGCCGATGCGAGCCAGCGCCTGCGTCGGTGCCGGCTCGACAATCGCCGTGTAGACCGGTGCATCCAGCGTGGTCCGAGAGGTTCCCCCGGTCATGACACCGACCCAAGGTGTCTGCGTGAACAACGCGGGGCGTTCCCCAATCGCCAGCGTGTTGCTCGTGCCATCGGTAATGTCGGCGATGCGGACCCGGCTATTGCGATAGAACATGCCGTTACCGGTATCGGGTTGCTGGTTGAGGAGGCCACCGGCCCCGTAGCAGGCGGCATAACTATTCGTGGCCGCATCGGCCAGCGGCATGTTCCAATTGTCTAACACGGTAAAGACCCCCGTCGAGCGGTCGGAGGGACACGTGTAAACCCGCAGCGCCACCGTACGGTAGGCCAGGTTGTTGGGGCTCTCTACCGGCAAGGTATAATCGATTTGCCGGGACAGCGATTCCTGTTCGAGGTAGGGAAGCAAGAGGGCAGCCCAGCCCCAGCCCGGACTGTTGGGATCGACGATCAGAAGAATCGGTGGACGATCGAACTTCTTCGTAAGCGGCTTGCCAGGCCCGAGCAGTAATGGCTGGGGTTGATACACGGAGCCCGGCAGATAGCTGCCGGGCTTGCCAGGCCCGAGCAGTAATGGCTGGGGTTGATACACGTAGCCCGGCGGATAGCTGCCAGTGCTGTCGTGATAGCTGTGCAGGGCGAGACCGATTTGCCGGAGGTTGTTCTGGCAGCTGCTCCGGTTGGCGGCCTCGCGCACCTTCTGGATCGCCGGTAGCAGCAGGCCGATCAGCACGGCGATGATGGCGATGACGACCAGCAGTTCGATAAGTGTGAAGGCAGGCCGGGTCAGATGACGTAAACGCATGAACTGCACCTTTCCGGGAAGGAGCCGCAAACATTACGTTTTCGTAAGATTGGAGATTACTCGATCGCTCTCCCTGGCGTCAATGCTCAGCCCCAGTTTTTGCTCAGGAAAGGGACGGAATTGGCGGATGTTCTCCGGCACCTCGCGCCTCAAGCCAAAACCCTCTAGCGCGGAGAACCGCTGCTTTCAAGGGAAAGGCAGGACCGGACAGGCCTGCCCATCCGCATGGTCAGCCGCTGCGAATCCGGAAAAACTGCTCGTTTCCCACGACAGAAGATCCTGGCCGGTGGTCTAGTGGGCCTTGTCACCAGTTTCCAGGGACGCCGGTTGCGCCCGGCCGGGAAAGCGATAGCACGCGACGATCACGGTTACATTGTCCTTCCCGCCGCGCTCGAGAGCGAGGTCCACGAGAGTGCGACAGGCCTCCTCGGCCGGCCCCGATCGCCCGAGCACATCTGCAATTTGGGCGTCCGCGACCATCTCGGTCAGGCCATCCGTGCACAACACCAGGCAGTCCCCATCGGCCAGTCGCAGCCGCTGCACCTCCACCGGAACGTCGCCTCCGTGCCGGCCAAGGGCGTAGGTCAGGACGTGTCGCAAACGGTGCGTGGCCGCTTCCTCCTGGGTGAGTTGCCCGCTGTCCACCAGCATCCGCACCAGCGTGTGATCGCGAGTGAGCTGCCGCAATTGGCCCTGCCGGAAGAGGTAAACGCGCGAATCCCCGACGTGCACGATGAAGAGGTCCACTCCAAGGCTGTAGGCCAGGGTCATCGTCGTCCCCATGCGAGAGAGCTTCGGATCCCCTTCCGCGTGCTGGCTCAGGACGGCGTCCACCTGGCGGAAACGCTGCGTCACCCGCTGCATGGCTTCCTCAACCCGCTCCTCATCGAGTCGCAGGATCCAATCGGGAACGTTGAGCACCAGATCGACCAAGGTACGGATGGCGAGCCGGCTGGCCACCTCACCGCCCTCGGCGCCGCCCATGCCGTCGGCCACGATCATGCCGTAGCCGGTTTCCTCCGAACGCAGCGGCAGCTCGCCTTCGGGCAAGTTGGTCCGCAGCACGTCGAGGTAGCGCCCCAACCGACCGACCAGGAAATGATCTTCGTTATTGGGGCGCACCTTCCCGGGGTGCGAGAGGGCGGCGACATCGACCTGAACCAGCGACGAGAAGGGGGCAGGCGGTTCGGTCCCACTGGGCGAGGCCGTGGTTGGAAGCACGGTCGAATCGGGGTTGTGTGAAGGAGTCATTGGTGCTCTGTAGAAAACCTCGTGAATCCCTTGTGTTTGCCGGCGCATCTAACCATGCATG
>JBGQLF010001050.1:0-4498 GCA_041499985.1 Gemmataceae bacterium | reverse complement strand
AGGCCCGGATCTCCGCCGGGGTCTCGTAGCTGGGCCCCGTCACGCAGGCATAAATCCCCTTGAGGAGGAGGATCCCCAGGCGGTCTGCCGCTCCGGCCAGCACCTGGGTCAGCCGCGGCGAATACGGCGAGACCCGCTCGGGACCGAGGCCGCCGGGTCCCGGATGCCGCCAGCAGTAAGGGCGTGTCCATTCGATGTGGTCGCGGATTGCCATCAGGCTGCCGGGTTCCAGCGCCTCGTGGATGCCACCTGCCGCGTTCGTCAACAACAGCACCCCCGCCCCCAGGGAGGCCGCCATGCGGATCGGCTGCACGACGCTGTCCCAGGAATGCCCTTCGTAATAGTGCAATCGGCCCTCAAACACGAGAACGCGCCGCTCTGCCCAATCGCCGAGCGTCAGACAGCCGCTGTGGCCGGCCACTGACGGCGCCGCCAGGCCAGGCACGTCCGCAAAGGGAATCCGGTGGACGGTTCGGATGCGGTTCGCCAGAGCGCTCATCCCGGAGCCGAGGACGAGGGCGGCTTGTGGCGGCGTGGCGCGCGCCTCGTGCGTCAGGGCAGCGAACGAATCGGTGGCATTCATGGACTGCCGATGCTCATACAGGACGTTAACGGGAAGGCATACGGGCCTGGTCGATACGAGCCTCGAGCTTGGCGCGAGTGGCCTGCGCGATCAGGTCGGCGCACAGCTCCTCCCCCAGAAGGCTGGAGTTAAGGAGCAGGTCATACTGGTACACTTCGCTGGGCTGGCGGTGGAAATGGGTGCTGACGAACTCCGCCCGTCGATGATCGCGCACGCGCACCTGCTCCTCCGCTTCCGCGACCGTCAGCCTCAACCATTGGCTCATGTAAGCAATCCGGTCCGGCAAGGGGGCCATGATGCGCACGTGCAGCGTCGAATCCCGCGGCAGGATGCAACCAGCCCCACGACCGATGAGCAAGACCTCACCCTGTGCACCCAGCGCAAGGACGATCCGGGCCAGGCTGAGGATGGAAGGGTGTCGACTCAGATTCTGTTCGCGCAGGAGTAAGCCTAGATGTTCCTCGATCCAGTCCGTCGCGGCCACGGGCAGGTTCTCGGTCAAGCTCTGGCGGAAGGCGCCCTCCTGGGCGATGTACTCCAGCAGCTCCTGGTCGTACACCTGCCAGCCGAGTTTGCGGCCCGCTCGGCGTGCGATGCTGCCACCGCGTGAGCCGGCCTCGCGGCTGATCGCGATGGTCAGCGACGCGGGGATGAGCGGCGCCGCCGGCCGCAGCAGGCGGTCACCCTGGAAGCCGTGCCGGGGGGACTCGCGCGTTTCGACCGCTGGGGCAGAAGCGAGGTCGTCCGGCTCGGGCAGGTCATCCACAGGAAGCATAAGTTTCCTCAACTAAGGTCCTGATACTCCGATCGGGCGAAGACCACCATGCCTACGAACAGCAAGATGCCGGTCAGCGCCATGAGCACGCACCACGCGGACAGGCCGCTCACCGGGAGATAAATCGAGGGCTTCTCCGGTTGCACGCCGTACTGGGAGGCAACGTCGAACATCATGCAGCGTGCATAAAAACCAATGCTGATACGCTTCATCAGGCCCGGCATATTGCCCAGAAGCGTTTCCAGAAAGAACGCATAGACCAGGCCCACCACGGCCCCGCGCCGGAAGCAAGCACCCATGAGGTGGAAGAGGGCCACGAAGGCCACGGTAGACCAGAACACGGCGGGCCAGAAGAGGCGGAAGGCCAGGTAACCGGGCTGTCCCGCCAGGAGGCAGAGCAGGCCGAAACCACCGAGGTTCAGCCCCAAGCTCCACGGAAGTAAGCCGACGAACTTGGCCAGGTAGATGGCCGGCCGGGACAATGGCCGGGTCAACAGCCACATCAGGCTGCGCGCCTCCCGCTCGCCCCCTAGCGCCTCGGTCGCGAAGCTGAGGCTCAAAATCGGGAGCAGGAAACTGAGAAATATCGAGAACACGATCCAGGTCGAGAAATTATAGAAAGCAGAGCCATCGAGTCCGGCGCGCCACGCCTGAACGATCCCCGTGTTCAGGGCAAAGGCCGGCGAAGGCCAAGGTCCCGCGTGCGCCAGCTGTTCCAATCCACCCAGAGTCTGCTCGTAGGTAAGTACAACCCTGGGATCCGGAGGAGGTGCCGGCTTGGGTGGACCTTTGTCGAGCACCTTGGTTGCTTCCGCCTGAGGAACCGGCCGGTTCGGCAGGAACCAGCGCCGTTGATGCATGCCCCAGCCCCAACGTACCGTCGTGAGCGTCACCAGAACGGCACTGATGCCGAGTAGCGCCAAGGCGATCAAGACCATTTGTCGGGCTCGGGCTTGACGCTGCATGCAAAACCAGACCAGGTAGCACCAGGCTCTGCGCGACGACAAGGTGAAAGGGCGATCAGGCGACAACGCGACCCCGCCGGGGGACAGGGGATTGGCCCTCTGCGGCCGGACCTGGTTCGCCAGATCGTCGTGTCGCGCTTCCATCCTTGTTTTCCTGTCATCGGGGCACGCTGGAGCGGCCGCCCAGCAGATACCCGAGAATAGCTTGGGCCGAATCGTCCAACGTCTCCAGGTGGCGGATGGCGAGATTCTCCTCGAGGACCAAGCTGGCGAGGCTACGGAAGAAGCGCTGCGGATTGCGCGCCCGTACCACCAGGGTATCCCGCTCGCCCATCTCAACGCCAACGACATCGTCCAGGTTCAACAAAGCACCTGCCAGTTGCCTCGGTTGATCCGCTGCCACCAGGATGGAGAGAGGATGGTTGTCGAGCATGTCTCGAATCTGTGCAAGTGTGCCAACGGCCGCGATGCGGCCCCGGGCCATTACGGCCACATGGTCGGTCAGTTTTTCCAATTCCTCCAGTTCGTGACTGGAGACGAGCAAGCACTTTTCCCGGGCCGCCAGTTCGTGAAACAGGGCGAGGAATTCCTGCCGGCCAACCGGGTCAATGCCACTCAACGGTTCATCGAGGATTAGCACTTCGGGGTCGTGCACCAGCGCCTGGGCCAGCTTGATCCGCTGGCGCATCCCCTTGGAATAGCCCCGGATCCGCCGCTCGGCACGGCCATCCATGCCCACCCATGCCAGGGTCTCGCCGGTCCGTAGGCGGGCCTCGCGGCGGGTGAAGCCATACAGGCGAGCCATCGTCTCGACAAACTGCCGGCCGGACATATCCTCGTAAAAGGCGTCCAGGTCGGGCGCATAACCCACCTGGAGCTTCGCCTGGGGACTCCACGCCTGGAGCCCGCGCACACGCACCGTGCCCAGATCGGGTCGCAGCTGTCCTGTCGCCAGTCGGAGTAGCGTGCTCTTGCCCGCGCCATTGGCACCGACTAACCCGGTGATCCCCGGCCGCAATTCCAAGGTTACCTGGTTCACACCGATGACCGGACCATACCACTTGGAGACATGGTCGAACAAGAGCAGGGGTTCGCGCGCTTGCAGATTGTCTGCCGGAGGCGGCGCTTTCAGATCTGCAATCGGCAATCGCAAATCTGCAATTACTTCACGATCTCGACGGCGCGGATCCGCAGGTTCAAGTAGCTCAGGCATAGCGCGCACACCCCTCCAAGAACCAAGGCTGCTTCATAAAGCGCCGGCTGGGGCGTGGGCCGAAGACTTTCGTGCGCCATGCCCAGGCAGGCGGTGCCCACCAGGTACGTGTTGTTCCACAAGTCGATCAGGCGCCACCGTGCGTCGTAGTGCATGCCATCTACCAAGGTTCGGGCGAGGAACCGGGAGAAGACAAACAGCGTCGTCCACAGCATGATCATCGGCACCGTACGCCGCAGCCCGCTGGCCGTGGCCAACAAAAGCAGACTCAAGCAAACGGTTAACAGCAAGCCGTACCCCAAAATGCCGACGAGGAGCCCCGCTCGGTCCACAAAGTACTGCCAAGAATCGAGCAGGCCATACTGGAAATAGAGCACAAGGGCCGGCCCCGTGGTCAGCATATTGACGACCACTGCTACAGCCAGGAACTTGCCCAGCAGATAGTGCCAGCGCCCCAAGGGCTTGGCCAAGTAGAACGGCAGGCT
The DNA here is from genome assembly GCA_041499985.1 of Gemmataceae bacterium. Classification (GTDB taxonomy): domain Bacteria; phylum Planctomycetota; class Planctomycetia; order Gemmatales; family Gemmataceae; genus JBGQLF01. The sequence continues at coordinate 477 of JBGQLF010001050.1, read as the reverse complement.
GCCGAAGTGAAAATCGTTGCCGACCAGCAAAGACCCGGCCAGGGCCAGAATGACCATGACCATGTAGCCCTGGTACCAGAAAAAGTTGCCGTAGGTTTCGCCGGTCCCATTCAACTTGAGGACATCACGCATGATCCGGATAAGTTGGCCCGGCTGCGTGCGCACCAGTCCCACGCGGACCGCTTCTTCGCCCGCCTGGCTCTCCGCCCACGCCAACAGGTATTGCCCGAAGAAGAAGATCAGGAAAATGAACAGGCCGAACGCGTACAGCACCCAGAATAGTTTGCGGCGGAAGATCATCGCCAGGGCCACGCGGGCGATCGGCCAGCAGCGGCGGAGGGGGCCGTGGAATTCGCCGCGCCAGGGTCGGTAGTGTAACAGGCTAACGCCCATCGCGGCCATTCTCCGCCAGCACCCGGTAGAACAACTCTTCCAAGTCCTCGTCATCGCTCTGGAGGCCACGCAGCAACACGCCGT
>JBGQLF010001049.1:0-4505 GCA_041499985.1 Gemmataceae bacterium | reverse complement strand
TGCGCTGGGCCGTGGATGTCTGGCAGTGCAAGATCGTGAATTTGTCTCTGGGCGTGCCGGAAGCACGCCTCCAACAGGTGCAACGGCGCTATCAATTTCTCCGGGCCATCGAGGAGGCGTATTTTAAGGATGTGGTCGTTTTCGCGGCCGCTCACAACGAACATCCGCTGACGCGCAGCTATCCAGCGCTGTTTGCTCCCCCGTTGATCTCGGTGGACAAGGAGACCTTTGAGGATCCCCTTCATTTCGCGTACAACCTGCGCGAGCAGATCGAATTCCAGGCCCACAGCCGGGGGCAGCTGGGACCATTCGCCTCAGAACCAGCCACCAGCTGGGCGGCGCCGCACCTTGCAGGCATCGCCGCCCGCATTCTGTCGCTGCGACCGCAGATGAAGCCGTTTGAGATCAAGACGATCCTGTACTGGCTCAGCCGGCATTACCAGGCGCGCGGCCGGGACGATGATAGGCAGGCGAGCGGGGGGCGTTAGCACACTGATGCGTACAAGCTCATCGACTTCTCGGCCAGCTTGCTGAGCGTCTTCTGGGCGGATATCTTGACCGCTTATGAGTGATGTCACCCGCATCCTGTCGGCCATCGAGCACGGCGACCCGCATGCCGCCGAGCAGTTGTTGCCGCTGGTTTACCACGAGCTGCGCAAACTGGCGGCGCAGAAGCTGGCGCACGAGAAGCCTGGACAAACCCTGCAAGCGACCGCCTTGGTGCACGAGGCCTACCTCCGCCTTGTGGATACGGACAGGGCACAATCCTGGGACAACCGGGGCCACTTCTTCGCCGCCGCGGCCCAGGCCATGCGGCGCATCCTGATTGATCGTGCACGGGAGAAGGGTCAGGCGAAGCGGGGCGGGAACCTCAACCGCCTGGACATCGACGCCTTGGATCTGGCCACAAAGACTACCCCCGATCAGCTCCTCGCGCTCGATGAGGCTCTGGCCAGACTGGCCGCCGAGGACCCGACGGCCGCAAGGATTGTCGAATTACGCTACTTCGCCGGCTTGACGGTAGCCGAGGCCGGCCAAGCACTTCACATCTCCACCACAACCGCTTACCGACATTGGAATTACGCCCGCGCTTGGCTCCACAGTGAACTGCTGGGAAGCGAGGAGCCGTAGCCTTTCGACTTGCTTCCTGAGACGTTAGCATCACTACCGGGATCTGATGGCCTTCAGCCCCATTCATGGGGCTTCCCGCGCTGCGGTGTAGGCCCGCCGTTGACGGGGGTGGAGGAATCCCGCCTCGATTCCGAGGCCAGCCTCGTTTACGAGGCTTCTCGCGGGTTGGCTTGAGCCGCAAGGCTGAAGCCAACCCGAGAGAAACCCCGTGAACGGGGTTCGGAGATGCCAACTTCCCGGACAACCCGCCGTCAACGGCTGGCCTACACCGCGGCGCGGCAAGGCCCGTGAACGGGCCTGAAGAATCTCGGCAAGGCTACGAAAGGCTCTGTCTTTCCAACATTTTGTCGTCAGGCGTGAAAAAAGCGGCGGGCAAAAACCGCATTGTGGAATAGAGCGAAGTCATTACCGCGGGAGCAATGACCATGAGCGATTTAGCCGACAAGGCGAAAGTGATCTTTCTGGACGCGATCGAGAAGTACGCGCCCGAACAGTGGGCCTGCTACCTGGACGAGGCGTGTGCCGGAGATGGTCCGCTCCGGGCGCGCGTGGACAGGCTGCTTCGTGCACGCGCGCAGCTGGGATCCTTTCACGAGGCGCCGAAGCCATCCCTCGTGGCCACGACCGATGAGCCGCTGACCGAGCGGCCCGGCACGCTCATCGGCCCGTACAAGCTGATGGAGCAGATCGGCGAAGGCGGCATGGGCCTGGTCTTCGTCGCCGAGCAGCAGCAACCGGTCCGCCGCAAGGTAGCTCTGAAGGTCATCAAGCCCGGCATGGACACCCGCGAGGTCATCGCCCGCTTTGAGGCCGAACGCCAGGCCCTGGCCCTGATGGAGCACCCCCACATCGCCCGCGTCCTCGATGCCGGCGCCACCGCGTCGGGCCGGCCCTACTTCGTCATGGAGCTGGTCAAGGGCGTCCCCATCACCCAGTTCTGCGACGACAATCGGCTGACACCCCGCCAGCGGCTGGAACTGTTCCTGAGTGTGTGTCAGGCGGTGCAGCACGCCCACCAGAAAGGCATCATCCACCGCCACGTGAAGCCTTCCAACGTGCTGGTCACCTCGCATGACGGCACGCCGGTGGTCAAGGTGATCGACTTCGGCGTAGCCAAGGCGGTCGGCCAGCAGTTGACCGAGAAGACGCTCTACACCGGTTTCGCGCAGATGATCGGCACGCCCTTGTACATGAGTCCCGAGCAGGCGGGCATGAGCGGCCTGGACGTCGATACGCGGACCGACCTCTATGCCCTGGGCGTGCTGCTGTACGAGTTGCTGACGGGCACGACGCCGTTCGAAGGGGCGCGGCTGCGGCAGGCGGGTTACGACGAGATCCGGCGGATCATCCGCGAGGAGGAGCCGGTCAAGCCGAGCACACGGATCAGCACGCTGGGGCAAGCCGCGACCACGGTGTCGGGCAACCGCCAGAGCGATCCGAAGAAACTCGGCCAGCTCATGCGGGGGGAGCTGGACTGGATCGTGATGAAGGCGTTGGAGAAGGACCGCAACCGCCGCTATGAGACGGCCAGTGCGTTCGCCGCCGACGTGCAGCGCTATCTGCACGACGAGCCGGTGCAGGCGTGTCCGCCGTCAGCGAGGTATCGGCTGCGGAAGTTCGTGCGGAAACACAAAACATGGTTGGCCACCGCGGCCGCCTTTGCCGCTCTGCTGCTGCTGGGTGTGGCGGCCAGCACGTGGCAGGCTTGGCGAGCGACGCAGGCAGAAGCGCTAGCCATCGCCGCGGAAGCGGTGGCCATCGCCGAGCGGGACGACAAGGAGCAAGCACGCCAGGCCGAGGCCGAGCAGCGCGCCGAAGCCCAACAACAGCGCGACGCGGCCCGTGCCCTCAACGAGCGGCTTCAGCGCACGCTGTATGCGGCCCACATGAACCTGGCCCACAACGCTTGGGAGACGCCGACCGGCGCCGAGCGGGTGCGTCAACTGTTGGAGCAACACCGCCCCCAGGCGGGGGAAACCGACCTGCGCGGCTTCGAGTGGTATTATCTCTACCGGCTTTGTCACACAGAGATCCTCACCCTCCAGGGGCACACTCGCGACGTCTTAACTTTAGCCTACAGCCCGGACGGCAAGCGCCTAGCCTCGGGCAGCGGGCACGAATCCAGGCGGGCGCCTGGCGAGGTGAAGGTGTGGGATGCGCAGACCGGCCAGGAACTCCGAGTCCTCCAGGGGCACAGCAACCGAGTCAGCAGCGTGGCCTTCAGCCCGGACGGCAAACGCCTGGCCAGCGCTTCTGGGGACAACACGGTGAAGGTGTGGGATCCGCAGACCGGCCAGGAACTCCTTACTTTCAGGGAGCACAGTCGACCAGTCACCAGCGTAGCGTTCAGCCCGGACGGCAAACGTCTAGCCAGCGCTTCTTCTGACAAAACGGTGAAGGTGTGGGATGCACGGACCGGCCAGGAACTCTTCTCCCTCCAGGGGCACACGGACGATGTCAACAGCGTAGTCTTCAGCCCGGACGGCAAACGCCTGGCCAGCGCTTCGGACGACCAGACGGTGAAGGTGTGGGAGGCCCAGACCGGACAGGAACTCCTCACCCTCAAGGGGCACACCAACCTCGTGTGAAGCGTGGCCTACAGCCCGGACGGCAAACGCCTGGCCAGCGCTGCTTATGACCAAACTGTGAGGGTGTGGGAGGCGCAGACCGGACAGGAGCTTTTCACTCTCAAGGGGTACAGCGGTGATGTCAATAGCGTGGCCTACAGCCCAGACGGCAAACGCCTGGCCGGCGGTATGGCTTACAACCTGGTGAAGGTGTGGGACGCGCAGACCGGCCAGGAACTCCTTACCTGCAAGGGGCACACCGGCACCGTCACCAGCGTGGCCTTCAGCCCGGACGGCAAACGCCTGGCTAGCGGTGGGAAGAGAGGGGAGGTGAAGGTGTGGGATGTGCAGACCGGCCCGAAGCCCCTCATTCTCCAGGGGACCGACTCGGTCGCCAGCGTGGCGTTGAGCCCGGACGGCAAACGCCTGGCCGCGGGCAGCCGTGAGGTTTCTCGGCAAGTGCCCGGCGAGGTGAAGGTGTGGGATAGCCAGACCGGCCAGGTATTCCTCTCCTTCAAGGGGCACACCGGCGGAGTCAATAGCGTGGCTTTTAGCCCGGATGGCAAACGCCTGGCCGCAGGCAGCGGGGCTTGGTCTGGTAGCCAACGCAAGCCCGGTGAAGTGAAGGTGTGGGATGCACAGACCGGCCAAGAGATCCTCTCCCTCGAAGCACACAAGTACGGGGTCGTCGGCCTGGCCTTCAGCCCGGACGGCCAGCGCCTGGCCAGCGCTTCGGCGGATAAAACAGAGACGCTGTGGGTGGCCCAAAAGGGCCCGGGACTCGGCACCTGAGAGGGGGCCGCCGGC
>JBGQLF010001048.1:0-4505 GCA_041499985.1 Gemmataceae bacterium | reverse complement strand
TCGAGGTGCGCTACCGTGGGCCGGCTCGGTACGACGATCTGGTTACCTTGCGCACGACAGTGGTGCGCACCACAGCGGTGCGGATCGATCACCGTTATGTGCTGCTCCGCGACGGCGTCGTTCTCGCTGAAGGGAGCTCGACACTGGCTTGCGTCGACCGCGACGGCCGAGTGCAGATGTTGCCGGATTACTTGCGCGACCGTGCCAAGCGAACGGCGCCCGACACGTAATGGGGGAGAGACTGCTCATGCACCGTACCTGGGCTCGTGCGTGTTGGATGGTGGCCAGTTTGTGTGCCGCCTTCTTGTTGGTTTGCGGTTGTAATAACTCACCCTCCAGTCCGGGGTCCGCACCCACCGCGCCGCCAACGAAGGAAGGCAGCCCGGCGCCCAAGCCTCCGACTCCAGATCCGGGTTGACGAGGGTGGCACGCCCTGAGTCATCGAAGGGCGTGGATTTGACCGCTTGCTGGCAATTCGTGCCGTCACCAACGGGATTGGCCCATGCGCCGACTGCTGATTCAACACATCCTTCCCCTGATCTTCTGCGCCGTTCCGCTACTGGCGGCGCTGCTGGTGGCGGTGGCGATCCCGGCACGGGCACAGCGATTCTATCTGGAGCAAATCGTCCATTCGTCCATCGATTGGCTCATTCTTGGTCTGGGAATGGTCCTGTTCCTGGTACAGCTCGCTCTGAGCTGGCACGCTCTGCAATGGCGCGGCAGCAGCTTTGACGAGCGTCCCGATAACTGGCTGTCGAACCTGGCTCAAGCGGCGGAGTGGTTCCCGCTGCTGGGCCTACTGGGGACAGTCGCCGGCATTTTGCAAACTTTCAGCGCAATTACCGGCCCGGTTTCTCCCGAACGGATCATCGCCCTCTACGCCCCCGCCATCACGGCTACGGGCAGCGGTTTGTTCATGGCGCTGGTCAACATCCTCCCCACCTGGGTGGTGCTCATCGGTCGCGATCTGATCCTTGCCCTGGGTGGGGGCGATGCCTCGGCCCCCGGAGAAATGCCGCCATGATTCGCCTGCCCCGGCGCAGCGTGACCCGCTTCTTCATCCCGTTGATCGACGTGTTGACGCTGCTCTTCTGCATCTTTTTGCTGATGCCGGTAGTCCAGGTCCCCGACGAGAGCTCGGAACCGGCCGCTCAGCCGGCGGGTATGCGAGGGGACCCACAATCCGGAAGGCGGAAGCCGCCGGGCGAGCCGGAAGTGGCCGTGCAGGAGCGGCAAGAGCTGGAACGCCGGCGCAAGGAACAAGAGCAATGGCGCCACGACACGATCGAGACGCTCCAGCAGCGCTTGGCGATTCGCGTACTCGAAATCGATGCGGATACGGGCAAACTCTACTATTACGAACCCGAAGGTCGGGTGGAGATTGCCAGCCAGGCCGATGCGCAGGCCCTGATCCAGCGTCAGCGCCGCGCCGTGCAGGGACGCGAGCTGTACTATCTGTTCCTGTTTCCGCGTCGCCTCACGGGTTATCCGGAAGAGCGGCAGGTGCAACAGTACGAGCGCTGGTTCGCCACGGTGGCGCACGGGTTCGATAATCCGCGTGGAGGACGTTGAGGGAGACAGACCATGTCGGAGGTCGGACCGTTAGCGGATGGCTCGGCTGTGCTTCCTTGCCTGGGCATGTTAGATCTCGGCTTGCAAATTCTGAAGCTGCTGGCCGTTGTCGGCGGCGCCGCCGTCGGCGGCGTGGGCAGCGGCTGGCTGCTTGGGGTGTTTGCCAAAGTCGTGGTCCATCGTCCAGTCCCACCGCGCGCGTCCAGAGTGGTCAAGGGACTGGGGGCCGTAGCCCTCGGCTGGGCCGTGTGGCTGTGGGTGTATGGCCCGGGCGGCTCCGGCTGGGGCTTAGGGGGCGGGCTGGGCGGACTCGGCAGTGGTGGCGAATCGGGAGCCAACATGTCGACGACGGCGGCATCCCGCAAGACTCCCGAGGCTTCCAAGAAGGAAGCGCCTTCGGTCGAGCGCGTGGCGGGAGGGGAGACCCTCCGCGTCGAAATGCTGGGAGGGACACGCGTACACGAAGAGCGTTTCTACCGCCTGGAGGGAGAAACCGAGCCCCGGACGCTGCGCGAGCTGCACCAGGCGATCACTGAGCGTGCGCAACAGAAGACCCGAACACCCGTGAAGCGCCTCGAGATCGTCATTTACGCAAACAGCGTCAACAAGGATCATCCCGCGGTCCGAGATCTGGAAAAGTGGGCCCGGGAAAACGATCTCACGCCGATCCTGTCCTTTCCCAGGAGAGAGTTACCATAAGATGAAGGTGGGGCCTCCACGAGGACCCCAACTGGCCAGCTCGTTTCGGGGAGGGACGGATTTCCATGCCGGATTCCAACGCCAATGCAGTCGCCGCGACGACGGCGAGCCCGAAGGCGCTCCGGATTGTTCTTTTCGGCATGCCGGACGCTGGCAAATCCTCGCTCTTGGGAGCGCTGGCACAGGCTGGCCAGATCCAGGAACACCTTCTCAACGGTCATCTAACCGACCTCAGCCAAGGGCTGGCAGATCTCCAACAACGCTTGTATGAAGAACGGCCCGTATCCACCCTGGCGGAAGTCGTCCCTTATGCCATCGCCTTTGAGCCCTTTACAACTCCGCCGCGGAGTGCGGCTACTGAACGCGTCCAAGCCGTGCTTGTCGATTGCGATGGTCGGGTTGCGAACGAGCTGTTGACACGCCGCCGGGCACTCAATGAGGACAGCGCCGAGGGCAGCCTGGCGCGCGCCATCCTGGAGGCAGACGCCCTCATCCTGGTCGTGGACGCCTCGGCCAATCCCACCCAGATCGAATCGGACTTTGCCGAGTTTGGACGGTTTCTCCGCCTCCTGGAGCAAAACCGAGGCCGGCGCAGCGAGGTCGGAGGGCTGCCCGTCTTCCTGGTGCTCACCAAGTGCGATCTGTTGGCAGCTGCGACCGATTCGCCGAGTGCCTGGAAGGAGCGCATCGAGGAACGCCAACATCAGGTGAACGCGCATTTCCAGGAATTTCTCGCACGTCCGACGACTGAGGGACCTCTACGCTTCGGACGAATCGAGCTGGAGCTGGCGGCGACCGCGGTCAAGCAGCCGGCGCTCGCCAATACGCCGGCCAAGCCGCGCGAGCCGTACGGTATCGCGGAACTCTTTCGGCACAGCTTCGACGCCGCCCAAACGTTTCGAGAGCGGCGTCAGGAGTCGTCGCGGCGATTGCGCTGGACCGTGGCCGGCAGTGCCAGCCTGGTCGCCGGCATGTTGAGCCTGGCTGCTGTCCTGTGGGCCAATCGGCCGGACGACACTCCCAACCCGCTCCAGGCTAGCATTGATCGCTACCGCTCACGCGAGGGTCCCACGTCGTCCGTTCGGCTTCGTGGTGATCTCCAGCCGCGCATCAGCGAGTTGATCGATCTGAAAGGCGATGCGCACTTCGATAGGCTGTCGCCTCAAGAACAGCAATACATACAGGAACGCTTACAGGAGCTCCAGGAATACCGGGCCTACCGCGACAAACTGGAGCGGATCCCTTCTGCGGAGACAGCTCGGAGCGAGCGGGACCTGGAGGAGATTAGCCGGAGCCTGCATGAACTGGTTTTGCCTCCACAACGGCAGCACGAGTGGGGCGCCACGCAGGCTGTCCTGGAGCGCTTGGCCGCGCTGGAGGAAATCAAAGCCCTGCGCGATGCCGTGAGCCAGGTCGAGGACTGGTATCGCCAGCTAGTTCGGCGCGGCGACGAGCTCTGGACATTTAGCGCATCGCGTTCTGGCGAGGAAGGCCCGATTGCCTGGCGTGACTGGCAAGGTCAGGTGCAGAACCTCTTTGACCAGGCGGAGACACCGTCCTTCCGCGCCATTGACAAACTGCCGAGCTCCGCGCGGCTGACGTACGCCGTGGCTCTGCGCTTCGATCGTGTCGCGGAGGCCCGCAATGCCTGGGAAGCGGCCCGCGGTCGGCTCCAGCGTTTGCGCGATCTGAGCACCGCCCTGGGACTGGCGGCAGCCCCGGCCGGGAGCTTGTCGGCGGTGCTAGATTTGCCGCCGGCTTTCACTGCGGACCAGGCCCGAACGCGCGTGCAAGAGCTGGAGAAGCAGTACCCGCGTTTTCAGCACGAGTTCAGCGTGGCCGGGCTGCCGGACGTGGTCGTAGGTGAAATTCGAAGAGCAGCACGCAGCCGCTACGAGCGCGTGCTAGTGGCCGGCCGGGAGGTTGTCTTGCGCCACTTGCAAGAGCTCAACCCCGACGGCCGGGAGACGCTCTCAAGCTGGCAATCTCTGCGCGCCTGGATCAACAACAATCCGGGCGAGCTCCAAGCCTGGCGTGTGCTGGCCACCGTGTTGGCTCGCCTGCACAAGCCAGACTCCGAGGAGCCGGTCCTCGCCCTGGCGGCGTTCCTGAGTCAAGAGCACTTCGACCTGGAGATGCGCCGACTCCAGGTGGAGATCCCCGACGACTTGCGGGTGCGGCCCGTGGGCCAGCTGTCGATCTATCAGCGCCCGGGTGAGCAGAATCGGCCGACG
>JBGQLF010001047.1:0-4508 GCA_041499985.1 Gemmataceae bacterium | reverse complement strand
GTCCGCGCCGCCTCCGGAGGTGGCTCTGGCTCAGCGCGTGCAGCATCTTGCTCGCGGCCGGCTGTAGCGGACCGCGCGCCGAACCGGAACTGGTCTGGGGCCAACGCGGCACGCAGCCTGGCGACTTGGTCAAGCCCCGCGCCATCGCCATCGACGCCCAGGATCGCCTTTACATTGTCGATTTCACGGCTCGCATTCAGGTCTTCGACCGCGACGGCAACTATCTCCACCGTGGTTGGCAGACTCCGGACTATCGCAACGGCCGGCCCAGCGGTCTGAGCATTGACCGCGACGGCAACCTCCTCGTCAGTGATTCGCACTACCACTGCCTACGAGTCTATTCGGCGGACGGCCAGGAATTGCGCCAGATCGGCGGCGCAGTGGGCACCGATCCGGGTCAGCTCGGTTATGTCAGTGACGCCGTGCAAGATGAAGCCGGCTACTACTACATTGCCGAGTTTTGCGAGAATCAGCGCATCAGCAAGTTTGACCGCGACGGGCGCTTTGTGAAGTGCTGGGGCAACCCTGGCTTGGATCCCGGACAATTCGGACGGATCCGGGCACTCGCGCTTGGGCCGGACGCGAACCTGTATGTCGCCGATGCCACCAATCATCGCATCCAGATCTTCACTCGCGAGGGACAATTCCTGCATTGCTGGGGCGAGCAAGGCAGCCAACCGGGACAGTTGTCGTACCCCTACGACCTGGCGTTCGGACCCAAAGGGGATTTGTTCATCGTGGAGTACGGCAATCAGCGCGTGCAGCGCTTCACTGTCGATGGACAATCACTGGGATGCTGGGGCGAGCCCGGGAAGAAACCCGGACAGCTCTACCAGCCCTGGGCGTTGGCCGTGGACAGCCGCGGCCGAGTTCACGTGCTCGATAGTGAGAATCACCGCGTGCAACGGATCGCCTTCTAGGATACGCGGAGCGAGATCGGGAAGGCATCATGGAACCGCTCAAGCAACTCCTCGGCACACACTGGCTCGGTCTGCTGTTGTTGTGCGTTGGCCTTGCCTTGGGCCTCTGCCAAGTGCTCGCCTGGCGGCGCCGGAACACCTGGTCGCGTTCAATGCTTGGCCTTGCAGGCACCCTGTTCCTACTTGGCGGCGGAGGAGTCGTCTTACCGTCCGAGCCCGCGCTTTGGCTGACTGGTGCGACCCTCGTTGTGTTCTTCGGCATGCTGCTCGTCCTAATTTTGACGGGATCTTGGTGGCCGCCGCTGGGGTTCGGGCTGGGAGCCCTTCTGCTACTGGGCTTGGGCGGCATCACCGTGAAGGCCTTGACCGAAAGCCTGGCCGCCGCAGGCAAGATGGTCCGAAGCCTGGAGGCGGTGCAACCGTGGTGGCTGCTGCTCCTGGGGCTGGTGCCGGTCATCATCCGGCTCAGTTATCGCAGCCTGGCGGGACTCGGACCGGTGCGGCGCTGGCTGGCGATCGGTCTGCGTTGTGCCCTGATCCTTTTGCTGACTTTGGCCCTGGCCGAAGTGCGCATTCGCCATGAGAATGAGCATGTCACCGTGCTGTTCCTGGTGGACCGCTCTCTGAGCGTTCCGGAGGAGCTCAGTCCTGAAACCGCTCCCGACGCGCCGCGGACCGATCGGCGCCTGGAACGGCTCGAACGCTTCATGAACAACGCCGTTCGCGAGCGCGGCAAGGAGCATGGACAGGACCAGGTCGGACTGATTCTCTTCGGCCGCCGGCCGCGCCTGGAGCTGTCGCCCGGCAGTCCCGAGAATTTCAACTTCCGCTTCAAGGATGCCACGAGCAACATTGATAGCAACTATACCGACATTGCTGCCGCGCTCAAGCTTGCCCTGGCCTCGTTTCCGGAAGGGACCGGCAAACGCATCGTGCTGTTCAGCGACGGCAATGAAAACCTGGGCAACGCCGAGGAGCAGGCACGGATCGCGGAGCGGAATGGCGTGCAGATCGACGTCGTACCGCTGGCGGCCGGCCAACGCAACGAAAACGAAGTCTTGGTGCAAGGCGTTGAGGCGCCGGCCTTCACCGAGCAGGGATCGCGCGTTCCGATCAAGGTGTTCGTGCGCAGCTACAACCCGCGCACGGTGCGCGGCACGCTCAGCCTTAAGCAGCTCAGCGAGGGCCAGGCCGTGCCCGTGGCTCCCTCGCCAATGCGGGTCGAGGTGCGGCCTGGCCTGAACCGTTTTGATTTCCAGCAGCCCTTGGCCAACCAGAAGCAGTCGTATACGTATGAAGCAATCTTCCAGCCCGAGGTGAGCGAGAATGAGCGGGGCGAGCTGGTCCAGGGCTTGCCAGGCGATCGCGTGCAAAACAATCGGGCCACGACCCATGTGGTCGCTCTAGGACAGCGAAAGATCCTGATCGTCGAACCCAAGGCCGGCGAGCATCAACTGCTGCTCGATCATCTTCGCGGCGTTGGTGACTCCAAATACAAAATCCACACCATCACCGTGGAACAGTTGCCGCAAAACAAGGACGAGTTGGCGACGTTTCTGAGCAGCTACGATTGCCTCATCCTGGCCAATGTCGCCGCCAGCGATGTGGCGGCCGGCAATGTTCCCGCCGAGGGACCGGCTGCGGTCATCACCGACCAACAACAAGAGGTCATCCGCAGCAACACGCACGACCAGGGTTGTGGCCTGATCATGATTGGCGGCCCCAACGGTTTCGGTGCCGGCGGCTGGCAAGGGACACCGGTCGAAAAGGCTCTGCCCGTTGATTGCGATATCAAGGCTCTCAAAATCCAGGGCAAGGGTGGGCTCGCCCTGATCATGCACGCCTCGGAAATGGCGGACGGCAACCGTTGGCAAAAGGAGATCGCCAAGCTGGCCATCCGCAAATTGTCACCGCTGGACGAGGTCGGCATCCTGCACTTCGATTGGGGCGTCACCAAGTGGCACATCCCGCTCCAGGTGATCGGGCAGAAGCGCAATGCCCTCCTGGCCCTGGTCGACCGCATGGTTCCAGGCGATATGCCGGAGTTCGACAGCGGCCTGAAGATGGCTTACGAGTCGCTCACCGATCCGGCCCGTGGCTTGGCCACCAAGCATGTCATCATTATCAGCGATGGCGATCCGGCCATGTCGAACCGCGCCCAATTGAGCCGGATGAGAGAAAGCAAGGTCACGGTCACCACAGTGGGTGTCGCCACGCATGGCGCTCCCCAGGACCAGGCCCTCAAGAGCATCTCGGATGCCACGGGCGGGCGGTTTTACAAGGTCAATCATCCCAAGGCGCTGCCGGCCATCTACATCAAGGAAACCCGGCTGGTGAGCCAATCGTTCGTGGACGAACGCCGCTTCGTGCCACAACTGGTCTACAAGAGCGGGCCGACCGACAAGCTGCCGGACAACCTGAACCCGCTCTACGGTTACGTGCGAACGACACCGAAGGAATCACCGTTGGTCGAGATGCCGATCCTGGCGCCGCAGGTGGGCGAGCAGCAGTTTCCGATACTGGCGTACTGGCACTATGGCCTGGGCAAGTCGGTGGCTTTCACGAGCGACGCCCGCAGTTTGCCGAATCGGCCCACATGGGATCGCGAATGGGCGGGATCGGAAATGTACCACAAGTTCTGGGAGCAGGTTGTCGACTGGGCCCTGCGTCCCGTGGAGACGGGCCGGCTGACGATGACGACCGAATACCGCGACGGCAAGGTCAAGGTGACGGTCGAGGCCCGCGACGAGAACAATCGGCCGCTGGTAAACCTGAACTTGCGCGGCGGCGTGACTCCACCTGGCGCCCGGACGGACGATCCGCGCAAGCAGGAGCTGAAGTTTGAGCAGCGCAACAGCGGTACCTACGAGGCCGAGTTCAAAGCGGAAGAAACCGGCTCCTACTTCATCAACGCCCAGGCTACGCGCACAGCCACGGCCGTCAAGGATGGCAAAGAGGTCGAGGTTCAGGAGGGCAGTGACAGCATCCGCTCCGGCGTGACCATCCCGTATTCGCCCGAATTCGCTGATCTGGAAAGTAATGCGGCCCTGATGGAAAAGTTGCGCGCCCTGACCGGGGGCGAGTCGTTCGCCGATGAGCAGGATGTCTTGGAGCAGGTCGCGCGTACTGGGGAAGTGTTTCGGCAGGGGCTGCCGCACGTTAAGAACTTGCAGCCGATCTGGCACTGGTTGGTGTTCTTGACCGGCGTCTTGCTCTTCTTTGACGTGGCCGTGCGACGCATCGCCGTGGAGCCCGTGGCGGTCGCCGCGGCGGCGGAGAGGGCCTGGCACCGCCTCCGCGGGCAAGCGCAGCACACAGAAGAAATGCCGCAATTCTTCGATCGCTTGCAAAACCGCAAGGCGCAGGTGAGCGAGACCCTCGACCGCGCCCGGTCGGAGCGGCGCTTCGAAGCCGAAGCGTCCGCGCGAACGACACCGCCGATGGCGGAGACGGCCACACCGATGAGTACGCCTCCGGCTCGCCCGGTTGCCCCGGCGCGGATCGAACCGGAGAAGCAGGAGGAAGCCGCCGATTACGCCAGCCGGCTCCTCCGTGCCAAGAAGCGTGTCTGGCAAGATCGTGACAGGG
>JBGQLF010001046.1:0-4510 GCA_041499985.1 Gemmataceae bacterium | reverse complement strand
GATTTTGTGCTCTTCCCCATTTGTGTTTTTATCCTGTATTACTTCCCCACATGGTACTTGCTCGTGCCTGGGGCAATCGCAATAGCGCTAGCCACTTGGTGGTTTGTTCGGCGTGCGCAACAGATTCGCAAAGAGGAAGCCGCAGAACCTCCTTGAAGGTGTGGCGCGCATCGCTCACGCGGTTGACTACGACCCCCTGGGCGGTGAAACTGGCAGCCCGTGGAGGCGCCAGCAACATCGATCTAAATGGTCCGCGGTGGGGCTCAGCGGGATTTATCCGGCCGCGGCACCTCAAGTAGAACGGGGCCGCGCGACTCCCGGTGTTGGTGTTGGGCCGTTGGGCTCAGCGGCCAATATCCCTGCAAGAAAGTCGATCTGAGCTTGGTTCAGGACAATCTGCACGACGTCGGGTCCGCTGTCTTCAAGCGCTCGTTGCGTGACTTTCCCGTGGAACTCCAGCATTACGTTGCCCCCAACGGTTACGGGCATGCGGGGCTCGCTGGCCAAGCTATCAAGGGTGAATACTTTCACGTGTGTTGCCTCGTTTGATACATGAGGCCACAGGTGTTGCAAGCTCGGTGCCAAGCCCCAGTGCCCGCCGCAGTTTAGAGTCAGAGCGTGCCAGCCTGCGTACGTATCTGTCGATGTAATCGGACGCCAGTCTGCTCCGGCAAGAGCTGGAGAAAGGAAAGGCCCAGCGCTAGAGAAAGAAAAAGCCCGACTCAGGGGCCGGGCTCAAAAATGGATCTACAAGAAGATCACCGGCACACTGAGACCAGCATGCCGGCGACTATAGTTATTAGTTACGGCACTCGGCCGGCATGTACTTGTAGCGAGTGGTATCAGCAGCGATCGCGCAAGTCCATGTGATCGAGCCCGAGTGGGTTGTTACATCGGGCGTCAGGGTGACCGTCTTTCCGTCCATCACCGGATTGCCGCCGAGTGTGCCGGTGTTTCCGTAAATAATAGAGATCACACCGTTGACGACTGTGATGCTCTTCACATACTTGGAAGCGATATTAGCCGGGGTCGGCAGGCCTGCCGCCGCGTTGTTTGCGGGCAGCGTACCAATCGACGTATAGGAGTCCGCCACGGCCAGCTTGGCACCAGCGGCAAGGCTCAGACCTTCAGTCACTTTCGTACGGATGGTGTAGTCCTGATACGCCGGCAACGCGATGGCCGCCAGGATACCGATGATCGCAACCACGATCATCAGTTCGATCAGCGTAAAACCGTTCTGCATAGCTTTCATTCAACCCTCCTGAGGTTAACAGGGCAAGCCCCCGTTTGTTGGGACGCAACAGGTGTGCCATCAATTGTTCACACAAGTTTGACGCGTAGCACGTTGGCTCAATCTTTTGACATTGACTCCGCTATCTCGACGTGACGTTGTCCTAACAAAGCTCGCGCGTCCTGCCCCCAGCGCGGCATCATCGTTCTGTCGGCTCGCCAAGTTCCTACCCGCGGGCGCGCAACCCGGTCGGGTAGGCTCTATCGCTGGAGCATCTTGTGCGAGCCGACACACTAAGGTGGCGGCCGCTGCAGGAGCTGGAGAAGGGTAAGGCCAAGAGATAGCCTCGCCTTCTTAGGGGCGGGGCTTCAGCAAGTCCGGCCGTTGCTTCCGGATGGTCACGAGAGCGCTTGCGAGTCCGCTAGCGACCCAAGACTCTATCAATGGCGTAAATGGCCATTCCAGAGATTCATCCAGCCCCGGGTGAACTTGCTTGCGCGAGTACGCTGATATCATTTCCTCTGCAACTCCCAGTCGGCGCATGCAAGCGATGAGCGCTTCGCGCCCGGTTGCTCCCGTCGGCAGCGTGTCGAGAACTTCGCGTACAACAGCCTTGATCTTGTCGAACTCTTGCGCATCATTCATTTCCAGTATCCCATCGTCGATTACTCTCTGGCCCTGCGCCGGTGTGACGCCTTATTTCACCCGTCCGCGCGGTCCGATTGCTGTCTTCGTTGTGGTGGTCGGAATCACGTAGGCGTCTGCCGCGTGATCAGTGAGTGCCTCGCAGAGAAGATCCGCGCCTCCCTCTGTCTTCGCGTCGAACGACACGAAAGCGTCGTCGATGCCGGGTAGGTCAACAGCCCACGAACCATCGGTCTTTTTTCGTTTCACTGCTTGCATGTTTTCTCCTAATGAAAAAGCCCCGCCCTTTGGAGGGGCGGGGCTCTTTGGGCTCTTCTTAGTGCGCTGCTGTGTTTGGGCAGCACACGCGCACTGTGTCATGCGCGTGGGCTATCTGCAACAAAAGTGAACCAAGGTTTACCAGGAGAGGGGCGCGTCAGTCTTGGTTCTTGCCAGGGATGCACGATCCCCAGGAGCCAAGCGATTCGGGCCGATCCCTGGGGTTTGTCTTCCACCACCGGCGCGCTCTTCTGTTCGTATCGCTTGATGTGCTGCCGAACCGTTTCGGCTGCGCTATTCAACGCCGCAACAATCGCCTTTGCGGAGTCCTCTGTAGCCGCTTCGCAGACGTGCCCGTACTCCGGCTCTTCCGTGGTGGTTACTTCAAAAATTCTTTCCCCGGCGCCGCATAGGTACGGCTTGTATGTGAACAGGCCGCCCACGTTCTGTTTTACCATGGTCATGCTCATATTGGTTCAAATTCCTATCTTTGAATCGATTGAGAAGCCCTGGCCGGCGCGGTCGTCATCCGTGACCGGCTGGGCACTGGTGCCTACTTACCTGTCGGTTTTCTCCTTCGTCTTGATCTTGGGATTCATCATTGCCTCGATCTTGTCGGCGGTAGCGTCCGCCGCGGCCGTCGCAGCGTCGGTCATTACTCTAAGTGGGCATATCGTGCCGTGGTCTGCGCGTGCTTATGCCCCAGCAGCCCACCGATCTGCGCGAGCGTGAGGCCAGCACCCAGCGCCGCGCTGGCGAAGCTGTGCCTCTAATTCCGCTCCCGGAATTACCGACATTATTCCGAGTCCCGGATTATTCCGAGTCGCGTGTTGTCGCTCATGTAGCACCGGTTGAGTTTCAGTGGCTTGTGACGGGATCGAGCGCTTGACTGCTCGGCATAACCCGGCTGTTCTCTCCGGCTGACGATCTCGCGAGAGTTTTCGGGGACAGAACCGATGTGAGAACGGTATTGCGCCGGCAGAGCACGAGCAAAGCGCTTACTGATGTCGGCCCGCCACGTCGTTACCGGCCCCACGACCGCCTCTTGGCCTTCCTGAGGAGCCTCTGATTATGCCGAGTCGCATGCGTCCCTTACCCGAGATTCCCCAGGGATTTCATTCATCCAGGAAGTGAACTCGGAATAATCCGGGACTCGGAATAATGCCGAAGGTCATGGATGCGCAAGTCCGGGCACTCGCACTCCCGCCTGATGATGTTCCACAACGAATCCGGAGTCCGTATGCCGACGATGGTCTGGCCCTCGATACGCGGCAGCCGGGCCAGAGCATTCATCGCGGCTTGCGGTAGATGGATGTCACGGCGGCCGGTCTTCGAGTCCGGGAGGCGCAGGACGTTGCCATCGAGCCACTCCCAGCGCGCGGCAGCTATCTCGTTCCTGCGCGCGCCAGTCAGGATCAGCAGCATCAGGAACGCGACAGCCTGGGGCCGGGTGGCCTCATACTTCAGGAGTGCCGCTGCTATCTTCGGGGCCTCTTCGCCTTTCATGTACCTCTGGCGCTTGTTCTCCTTGGTCTTATCGAGATGCTTGCACGGGTTGGAATTGAGCGGTCGCATCTGCCATTTCTCTGCAAGAGACATCATCTTGGAAAGCGTCGCCAGCGCACGGTTAGCCTGGTGGGGCGCAGTCTTGGCAATGTGGGTGTGCAGCGCTTCGGCGTCAGCGTGGATCAGGTCGGCTACCCGCTTCTTGCCCAGGTTCGGAAGGATGTGCTTATCGAGGTGCCGCCGGAAATCCGCGGCCGACTTCTGCTTCGAGGCATGCTTGTCCCAGTACAACTCGGCCAGTTGCTCCACGGTGTGGGCGTCCCTCTGCTTCTGGCGTTCCTCGATCGGGTCCAGTCCGCCCAGCACCGCGAACAACATCTCCCTGGCCAGGATGCGAGCCTGCGCCAGTGTGATAGTTCCCCATTCCCCGATCTTCGGCCGGCGTTGCACCCGGGTCTTGGTCCGGTAGTAGAGGTAGAACGTGCGGGTCGGCTCGCTGCGGCCTCTGCGCGGCGGGAATACCCGAAGGTGCAACCCTCTGACCTCCACGTCGTGAAGGACATCCCCGGGCTGGGACTTGCGAATGCTGTCGTTGGTGAGTGGCTGGGTGCCTTTAGTGAGCGGGTTCATAGCCGCTCCCCGTAAGCACTGGTCATGCCGTGGTCACTAAGGGGGTTTGCGTAGGCTGGATTCGTACCCGACAGGTGGCCAAAAATCCGGCGGAATATCCGTTGGGGGGTTGTCCCGTAATCGCTGGTAGCACACTGTTCACAAGCTACGGCAACTTTGGTCAACAACGGGTGGTAACCGGCCGCAAACGGGCGCAACCAACATGCGCGCTCGACCCCCGCAATCCTGTGGGTGGCGAAT
>JBGQLF010001045.1:0-4514 GCA_041499985.1 Gemmataceae bacterium | reverse complement strand
GAAATCATCTCCGACAACAAGACCGTGGACTTGCGGGCCGCGCTCGTGGAACATTTCCGCGACCATGCCGAGGTCCTGCTGGCGACCGAAGCCGCTGCCGAAGGCGTCAACTTGCAATTCTGCTCGCTGATCGTCAACTACGATTTGCCCTGGAACCCGCAGCGCATCGGTCGCTGCCATCGCTATGGCCAGAAGTACGATGTCGTCGTCATTAACTTTCTGGATCGGCAAAACGACGCCGACAGACGGGTCTTCGAGCTTCTCTCCGAGAAGTTCAAGCTCTTTGAGGGCCTCTTCGGATCGTCCGACGAGGTGCTCGGCGCATTGGGCTCTGGGGTTGATTTTGAGCGGCGCATTGCGTCTATCTACCAGTCATGCCGGACCAAGCAGGTGATCGACCAGGCGTTCGACAAGCTGCGCCCCGATCTCGGAGACCAGATTGCTGCCTGCATGGCCGACACGCGGCAGAAGCTCCTCGAAAACTTCGACGAGGAAGTGCATCAACGCCTCAAGGTCAAAAAGGATGAAAGCCAGAGCGTCCTGGAAGGACTGGAACGCTCGCTGTGGGCGCTGACGAAGTACGAGTTGGCAGGCCAGGCCGACTTCTACTCCGAGGATTGCTCGTTCGAGTTGAGGGAGCTGGAACAAGGTTGGCCGGAGGTGCCGGCCGGACGTTACCAGTTCATCACGCGGGCTCGCGGCGCTGAGGCCAAGGACAAGCATCCCTACCGACTTGGTCACCCCCTGGCTGAAGCAGCCATTCTGCGGGCCACGAATCGGCCGTTGCCCGTGGCCCATGTCATCTTCGACTACACTATCCACAAGGGGCAGATCGGCCTGATCCGAAACCTGCGCGGCAAATCGGGCTGGCTCACAGTCGAGCGGTTCACGGTCCACTCGCTCGAAGCGGAAGATCACCTCCTCTTCATTGGCATCGACGAGCACGGTCGGCCTCTACCTCCCGAGGCTTGTCAGAAGCTCTTTCAGGTAGCCGGTCATGTCGTAGAGCCCGTGGAGATTCCAGCCGACTCGGCCGCCAAGCTCAACGAGCACCGCGAGCACCTGCACGCCGTCACCTTGGGCGCGATCGGCGAGCGCAACAAGAAATACTTCGAGCAAGAAATCGACAAGCTGGACCGCTGGACCGACGACTTGAAAGAGGGCCTGGAACGCGAGATCAAGGAGTTGGCCGCCGAGATCACCCAGCTCGGCAAGCAGGCCAAACTGGCTCCCGACCTACAAGGCAAGCTCGACCTCCAGAACCAGAAGAAGAACCTGGAAGCGTCGCGCAAGAACAAACAGCGCGAGCTGTTCGAGGCCCAGGATCAAATCGAGTCACGGAAGGAAACCCTGATCGCCGAGGTCGAGGCCCGGCTGAAGCAACAATCCGATCAGAAGGACATCTTCACGATCGCCTGGGAAGTGCGCTGAGCAGCGCGCCGCGCTGGCCCTTCTCCTCATCCTTCAGGTGCGATAGAATCCATCTGGGTGCCGTTCGTTGAAGACGGAGGCTGAAAAGATGAAAGGGGACATCAGCATCGTCGATCGCGGCCGCGGTCTGCAACTGTCCACCAGCCGCATCACGGTTCAGGATCTCGTGCCCTATTTTCAGGAAGGATGCTCCTTCGACGAAATCATCCGCTGGATTCCCACGCTTACCCGCGAGGAAATCGCGTTGGTGGAACGCTATTACCGGGAACACCAGGCCGAACTGGACGAGGAGGACCGGCAAATCCGGGAGCGAACCGAGGAACGGATCAGGCAGCAGCGACTACGTTTCCCCGAGTTCGAAGGAACGCCGGAGGAGAGCATGGCGCGATTGAGAGTGCTCCTCGAAAAGCGACGTCGGGAGAGGAACGGTGAAGGGAATCCTGGCTGACGTCAACACGCGCGGCCCCGTAGACGATCTCGTCCGCGAGATGCGCTCCGACGCGTGGGGCGAGTTCTGGATAGACCTCGGCCTCGTTCTTTTTCATTTCGAGGATGTCGGCCTCACGCCCACCTCGACCGATTTGGAGATTTGGCGGAAGTGCCAAGACGAACAGCTGCTGTTGATCACGAATAATCGCAACAATAAATCGCCCGATTCCCTTGAAGCGACGATTCAACAGCTCAACACGCCAGGTTCCTTGCCCGTGTTTACGATTGCCGACCTCGATAGCTTTCGCAAGAGCCGGGCCTATGCGGAACGCGTGCTGAAGAGGCTCTACGAGCATCTGCTGAATATTGATACCGTCCGCGGCACCGGCCGGCCAGCCTGTGCGCAATTTCCGGGCGCCGGTGCAACCGCTGCACAACATTCCGCGGATGATCTTCGGTGGCTTCATGCGTTGCGTTTACCCGATCCAGAAATTCGGCTCCAATGCCGAGAAACAGCTCGCTATCCTACTCGAAGATGAGAAGGACGACACGCTCAAGTGGTGCAAGCCGGTCCGGGGCCAGTTCAAGATCTGGCTGAAGGACAACGAAGCCTACGAGCCAGACTTCATCGTCGAGACATTCTCGTGCAAGTACCTCTGCGAGCCGAAGCGTGCTGATGAGCTGAACAAGCCCGAGGTCCTTGCCAAGGCAAAGGTCGCGCTGGAGTGGTGCAAAGCAGCGACCGAGCACGAGCTGAAGCACAGTGGCAAGCCTTGGAAGTACCTGCTCATCCCGCACAACGCGATCACTCCCAGCATGACCCTTGCTGGCCTCGCAGCCGAGTTCGAGCGGCACCTGGACCAATAAACCAGGGTACGTCGATTGGCTCAGCCATCCTGCTGGAGGCGCAAGCTGTCTATGCGAGCTGAGGTGACGAGCTACTCCCCGGCGGCCAATGGCAGGCCAATATCTGGCAGGGCCGTTTTCCCAACGAAAACACGGTCGCGGATGGCTTCCGCGGCACGGCGCCGGTCGGCTCGTTCCCGCCGAACGGCTACGGACTAGTCGATATGTCCGGCAATGTTTGGGAGTGGTGCGCCGACTGGTATCAGCCCAATTATTACCGCGAGAGTCCGCGGCGCAATCCCCAGGGTCCTAGCTCCCGCTTCGATCCGCTCGAACCCGGCACGCCCAAGCGTGTCCAGCGCGGCGGCTCGTTCTTGTGCAGTGACCTGTATTGCATCCGCTATCTCCCTGGTGCCCGCGGCAAAGGTGCGCCCGATAGTGGGGCATCGCATGTTGGGTTCCGCTGTGTACGCTCAGGCCGTTGAGAATCAGTTCCAGAAGATTCCGTTCTTCCCCGCTCAGAAACTGGCCGTCATGAACGTGGCCGAACGGGCGGGCTGGAACTGGGTGAGGCCTTGGTAGGGATTATTGGGGAGTCTCGGTCACGACTCGGCTAACGCCATCTCTCTCGGGATCGAAGCTCGCAGAAAGTTCTTGACAGGGGCCGGTTCTTTACTCGCTATCTTGTCGAGGACCTTGATTTCACATGGGGCGAGCAGCTCGATGCCCAACAAGTATCCCTTCTTGTCGTAATCCGCGAAAGCTCTCCCTTGTGCGAATTCCTTAATGTGGGCAGACTTACCTTTGCGTATATAAAAATAGACGGCCACCACATTTCCCGTGTCCTGATCCACCTCCAGTGTCATCTGGAGCGTGATTTTGGTCGGCTTCATCTTCTTCTGAGGCTCCCCATGAAGGGAATCACCGTGATGATTCCCAAGCGATCTGGCTTTACTTGATAAACAACGTCAAGCGACTTTCTTATCGTTTGCTGCCAGCGAACTCGCTTGCGTCCAGGAAGTTGCGGTCCTGGCACTCCCCTGCCTTTCTGGAGAGCCATCAGCACGTCCGCCGCGCTGACATCGCGTCGCCTCATTCTATCAAGAGCGTGCGAAGTAAACTCGACCAAGTCAAGTCCAAGCACGGGGACAGACAAACGGAGCAGCTTGCCTCTACCAGCCTGGCTTCGACGCCTATTCGGATCATCAGGGGTGCTGGCCATCTTTACCAATACGTTCGAGTGCGCTTACCATTTAGGCCCACTGAGCCAAGCTAACCGCACTGCGCCCTGCGCCGGCTCCTGGACAAGCTCCACCGGATGGGCTCGCACACCCAACGCTTGCAGGGCTTGCACAACGCCCTGCCGATAACCGGCATTGGCCAGGAGCACGCTGCCTGCGATGGCCAGCGGCACCGCAGCCAGATCGAATGCTAACGCGCGAGCCACCGTAGCCGCCATCTCCGCCAGCTCGCGGGATCCCTGCTCGACGAGAGCCGTGGCCATGCCGTCTCCTGTCGCGGCCGCTTCGAACACGAGCGGCGCCAACGCCGCCAAGGAGGCACGTTCCCAGTTGCCGCGATAGAAGGTCGGAATCAACTGCTGCGGGTGCTCCAATCCGAGCTTGTTCAGGAAGCGCCCTGTCAGATTGGTCGCAGGCCCTCGCCCATCCGCCGCGCAGGCCACCGCACGCAGACCGGCCATCACGAGCGTGTAGGCGCTTCCCTCATCGCCGAGCAGGTAACCCCAGCCGCCGGCGCGTGCGCTGCGCCCATCGGCAGCTCGGCCATAGGCGATCGAGCCGGTCCCG
>JBGQLF010001044.1:0-4524 GCA_041499985.1 Gemmataceae bacterium | reverse complement strand
TCGCTTGCAAAACAACCGCGGCTCGGTTATCACGGTGGCGCTGGCGGGCCGGGCGGCGGCGGGGGATTACTGGATGGGGGGCGGGGGCGGGCGGTTCAACTTCCCGGCCCCCGCGCCCAGCCGCACGCCGGCGATGGAGCAGGCCATGCTGGGCAGGCAAGCCCAGGGCATGCAGCCGTGCTGGTGGGCCGGGCAATGGATCGGGTTTCCCGATGGCGCGCCGGTCATGGAGCTGCGGTGGGTCGATGCGGCATCGCCCATGCGGCAGGGTTTGCCCTACGGACACCTGAATGGTGCGCCGGTGCTGCAAATCGCCCCCACGGCAGCGGGCATGGCCCTGGTGGTCCAGCCCGGCTACGTGTTCGAGCTGGTGCCGGAGTCGGCGAATACCAGCATTCTCATCAACGCGCAGGCGATGCAGCCCGTCGCCCGCCTAGTCAGAAGGGAGGCATTGTATGGACAAAGGCGCTGAATACCTGGTGAGCGCGCCGGCATCGCGGCCGGCCGCGCGCAGGCGAAAGAAGGGAGGACAGCATGCGTGGTAGCGAGATTCTGAACAAAATGTGCGCGGCCAGGGATGCCATGCGTGCGGTAAGCAACAGCCCGCACATGGCCCCCATCCATGCCCTGATCCGGCAGGGCGCGGACGAGATCGCGCAAGTGTTGCCCGCGTTCCCGGATAGCAACGTCAAGCCCCAGGCCGAGCTGGGCCAGGTGTTTGAAATCACCCCGCAGATGGCCACGGAGCAGCTGACGGGGCGGCAGCTGGACCTGGGCAAGGACCAGCTCACCCGGGAACGGCAAAAACAGCGGGACATCGAACCCGAAATGGGAGGCTAATCCTAGACGTTTTCGCGCCGAGGCGGGGCAGGGACGCCCTGTCTCCCGCTTTCCCGAACCGGAGAGTGTTTCATGATCCACTATCTGACCCGCCGCTCCCGGCCGCACTGCCGCGGAGCCGCCCGCCCCGACGTTCTCGCATGCACCGCGCTGCTCTGCGCCCTCGCGGCGGCCGCTGCCTGGTGGTGTACGCCCCCGCCGCGGACAGCCCCAGGCCGCATGGTCTCGGTGGCCTCGCCCACCCAGGCCGAGCCGGACGAGCCGGACCTGGACCAGCTACGCGGCCAGGCCTGGCTGAAAGTCGCCGCCCGCTTGCAGGAGGCCGATAGTGCTTCCTGGGCGCTGATCGACCACCAGGCCGGCCGCGTTCAGGAGTTCTTTTCCCGCGGCCGGCAGGCGGCCCAGCCTTTCGCCGAGGAGGTCCTGGGCTTCCGCTCCAAGTGGGAGTTCGCCAAGGCCAAGCTGCCGTTTACCGACGCCGACGGCCATGAGCGCTTCCTGAAGGAGTGCTTTGAACGCCATCTGTTCACGGCCGACGACCTCCAGCAGTGCCTCCAATCGGCCGTGGCCGGCTACGCCACGGCGCTATCCGGTATTGAGAATCGCTTCCTGACCAGTGCGAGGGCGGACCTGAGCGACGGCGATTTTTTGCCCCGCTCGGCCTCCCGGACGCCGTCACCAGTGATGCGGCCTTTCACCGCGAATACGCCCAGCTGCTCGCCGGGCTGGCCAAGGTTGCCGACACGGACATGAAGGTCACCGCGGCGCGCGAGATCACATCCTGGGTCGCTTCCGACGTGGCCGCCGCCCTAGCCCTGCGCGTGCTCGCGGCCGTGGGCCAGCGGCTTGGGCTCTCCGGCGGCGTTCTCGCCGGGGGCGCCGCCTCCAGCTGGGCCTCGCTCGGCACCACTGTCGTGGCCGCGGTTGTCCTCGACAAAATTATCGACTGGATTCTGCGCCGCGCCGGCTACGACCCCGAGGCCAACATCGCGCAGCAGGTCCGTGCCTCGCTGGCCAACATCCAATCCCTGCTGCTCGACGGCGATGAGGCCGAAGGTCCGGTGCGCGGCGGCCTGCGGGCGGAACTCCTCCGCCTGCACCTGGAGCGCTCGCGCCTGCGCCGCGACGCCCTGTGGCGCTTCCTCTTCGGCTCGGACCAGTCGTTACCGCGTTTCTTCCTTCCCACAGTGCCCCGCCGGGGCTTACTTACCGAGGTATGTCATGCAACGCTTGATCCCTGTCTGCTTTCTGCTCCTGTTCATGGTTCCGGCCGCACACGCCGACGGCAAGAGCCGCGCCGCGGCTGAGGCCGCCGAATACGTCCTGCAACGCTTCGGCCGCCAGGCCGTCAAGGAGGGGAGCGAAGCCCTGGCCCGCCGCATCGAGCGGGCCGCCGTCGCCCACGGCGACGAGGTCTTCAAGGCGGTCCGCCTGGTCGGGCCGCGGGGCCTGCACCTCATCGAGGAGGTCGGGGCCCATTCCCGGCAGGTCGCCAAGGTACTTGCCACCTACGGCGAACAGGCCGCCGTCCACGTGGTCTCCCGGCCCCGGGCGCTGGCGCTGTTCGTCAAGCATGGCGAGGACTGCGCGCTGGCGCTGTGTAAGCACCCCGGCCTGGCTGAGGGGCTGATCGAGCACGGCGGCCAGCCGGCCGTGGCTGCGCTCAAATCCTTGGGCCCTCAATCCGGCCGCCGCCTGGCCATGCTGGCCGAGGAGGGGAGTGCCATCGCCAAGCTGGGCCACTCGCCCGAGATGCTGGGCGTCCTCGGGAAATACGGGGACCCGGCCTGTGAGTTTATCTGGCGCAACAAGGGCGCTCTGGCGATCAGCGCCGTGGCGACCACCTTTATCGCCAATCCCGAGCCTTATCTGAACGGCACCAAGGACCTGGCTACCCTGGCCGCCACCACGGCGGTCCAGCCGCTGGTCCAGGCCACCGGCAAGGCCATCGAGCAGGCCGGGCCAGAGATCGCCCGCCATACGAACTGGACAGTAATTTTTCTCGCCGTCCTTGGCGGCAGTGTGGCCCTGATCGCCTATCGCCGGCGCTCAGCGCCTTGGGCGCCGCGCCGCGACGGTAACTCATCGCCCTCCAATGTTGTTCCCTCTAACCCAGCAGAAACCAAGTAACCCCTTTTTAGGAGACCAAGATGAAGAGTCCGCAGTCCCTGTTTCAGGCCTTCTACAACGACCAGGTCGGCGAATGGGCCCTCGACAAGATGCTCGATGCCGTGCCCTGGCCCGCCGTGCTGCTGGTGGTGATCTTGACGCTCATGTTGATCGGCGTTGTGGTTTCCACCAAGGCCGGGCGCTACGGCATGCTGGTATGCGCCGTGTTTACGGTTGCACTCTGGTGGTGGAACAAAGAGCCTCAGCCGCTGCCGGGACATGGTCCTGGCTATGTGCTGCTCTGCTACGGCTGGATATTTGTCGTCCTGACAATCCCGGCTGCCGTGTTCTCCGCCATTGCAATGGGCGTGGGTGGGCTTATCACCTCCTTCATCGAGAACGTGTTTCCGGATGAGGATGTGGAACTCAGCCCGAAGGAAAAGGCACGCATCAAGGAAGCGGTGCGGCTGGTGCTGGACCCTCCCATATCGCTGGCTCCGCCCGCCAACGGCACCTCCATCGTTTGCCATCGGTAGCGTTATTCGGTCCGTCGGCCGCGGCCGCTGACCCGGGCGCGGCCGATTTCCCGGCGCGGCGCCGGTTGTCCGGCGCCGCTCTTACCACTCCCTTGTAAAGGCAGGTAGACCATGTTTCACGTAGCCGCCTTGCGGTGCCCCCACTGCCGCCGCAGTCACCGGGTCGGCACCGCCGATGCCGACACGGTGATGCCGTGCCAGGCCTGCGGCGCCGCTATCCATGTCCCGCCCGCGCTGTTTTATCCCGAGTTGACCAGCCTCCTCCACGCCGCAGCTTACGGACTGCTGCTGGACTTAAAGGCCCTCTTTCCGCATGCCGACGGCGACCTGTTTCACCAGGCCTTGCCCGTCCTGCGCGCGCTGCTTGACGCCGCGGAAGCGCGCGGCCGGGAAGCTGCCCTGTCGGACTGCCGCCGGGAGAGCAGCCCTTGAAACGCCATCCCCTTACGCCAGGAGCAACACCCCATGCACGACGAACTCTTCCGCGAGATCATCGCTTACGAGAAAGGCGCCCTGGGGCCGGAGCAGACCGTGGAGATGTTCCAGCGCCTCATCGACAGCGGCGATATTTGGTATCTGCAAGGCGCCTACGGCCGCCAGGCCATGCAGCTCATCCGCGCCGGCCTGTGCCTGCACGCCCCCCAAGGGCAGTTTGACTATTTCGGCAATTACATACCCTCCCGTTACGAAGTGGCACCCGGCGCACCCGGCTCGCCGCAGTATCAGCGCGAGCACGCCGGCGGACGGGCGCTGCCGCTCCCAGCACTGGAGGAAAGGCCATGAAAATCACGTTCAACGGCCGAGACTGCGAGCTGAAGGTCGAGACCTATCTGACGACCGACCGGCCGGCCCTGACTTTGTACGACGCGCGTAACGGGGGCTATGTCGCCCAGGCCACGGCCAACTTCGGCGACGTGCCGCTGAAGCCGAACCAGGTGATCATCAAGGACCACGAGGAGAATCAAGGGATGCTCCGCGCCCTGGAGAAAGCTGGGGTGGTGCGGCCGACCGGCGTTCTGGAGTCCGGCCGGGAGGAGTT
>JBGQLF010001043.1:0-4527 GCA_041499985.1 Gemmataceae bacterium | reverse complement strand
GTCCCTTTTGCAGCCCTTCATCTCGTCCCTTTTGCAGCCCTTCATCCCGTCCCTTTTGCAGCCCTTCATCCCGTCCCTTTTGCACAAATTGTTCGAAGTAGCCCACGGTCATAGTCTGTGCCTCCTTGTAAGGCTCGTTGCGGAGCACTTGCTCCAACTGTTGGCGCTGCGCTTCGCCGGGCGCCAGGTACGCCAGCGCGCATTCCGCCAAGAGAAAGCGTCTGTACTCATTTTCGCCGCTACGGGCCAGGCGTTGCAAGATCTCAGCAGCCAATTGGATCCGCCGTTCCTGGGAAACCCGCATCAGCGCCGCCAAGGCCACCCCGAGGATGTTCGCGCCGGTGGCGTACTCCTCGCCATCCAGAGCGGGTAGCCCCACGTAGGCGTACTCGAAGTGCAGCAAGCGGTGTTCCCAGAAATACTCGTCGTACTCATCCCAGCCCACCCCGTCCAGACCGACGCGCAAGTACAGCGCGATGGGCAACACGGGCAAATCATGCCGGTTTCGCAACTGTTTGTAATAGTCGAACACACTCGATCG
The DNA here is from genome assembly GCA_041499985.1 of Gemmataceae bacterium. Lineage (GTDB taxonomy): Bacteria > Planctomycetota > Planctomycetia > Gemmatales > Gemmataceae > JBGQLF01. Next base: position 3,986 of record JBGQLF010001043.1, on the reverse strand, counting down.
CAGCGGCTCCACCGAATCAGTCGCCTCGACCTCGATATGGACTAAGGCCAACCAGGTATCCTCCTCTGGAGACCGTTGATCGGGCGTGATGGGCCGCCGGGTGGGGAGCTTGGCGACCAGATCCAGGGCGCGGCGCCGGCCTCGCGGCGGATCGAGAAACACTTCCTTGTCCAGCCACTCGACCTGTGTGAAGTCAAAACGCTCCGCCCACTGCGGGAAGAACAACCGCAGAAACTCGGCGAAAAACTCGCGCAACAACACCTTGAAACGCTGATCGTGATCTTCCATTTTCGGAGCCGCCAGGTCGCCAGTCTTGAAAAGGACGCTCTACTTCTTCGCCCACGGAACAGGCAGCTTCGCGAAAAAGGCACGCAAGCCTTGCTGACATTCCTCGGTCAGTCGCGGCGCCGCACTCGCCTTGGCCGTCTCCTCAACCGATACCGCTTGCCGGGAGAACTGCTGGAGCAACGACTTCGTTTGCGCCAGCGCGTTCGGCCCTCCTTCAGCAAGAGCTTGGGCCCAGCCAAGGGCTCGCTCCAGCAGCTGTTCCGCCGGAACCACGGCGTTCACCAAACCCGTCCGGCAAGCTTCCGCACCGTCGATCAGCTCACCCGTCAACAACAGAAAACGCGCCAGCCGTTCGCCGACGTGCCGCAGCAGATGGGGCATGACCATGGCGGCGACCAGGCCGCGACGGACTTCCGGATAGCCAAAGCGCGCCTCGGGCACGGCCACGGCCAGGTCGCAGACCGTCACGAGTCCGGCCCCACCGGCCACGGCCGCCCCATTGACCGCGGCAATCGTCGGCTTGGGCAAGGTGTAAATGAGGTCGTAAAGCGTGGCCAAGCGGAGGGCGTCATCCCAGACCCGATCCGAACCTTCCTTGCGGTCGAGCGTTTCCGCCAGCTCGGCAAGGTCCATGCCGGCGCAGAAGACGGTTCCGGCCCCCGTGAGGATGACCGCACGAACAGCGGCATCCTCGTGTGCACGCCGGAACGCCACCGCCAACGCATCAATCAGGCCGCGGCTGAGGGCATTGCGCTTGTCCGGGCGATTCAAGGTCAGGATGACCGCCGACGGGCGGTACTCCGAGAGGACCAGCTGTTCGGTCATGATTCTTCCTTCAAGGGGAGTCGGAGCATGGCCGCGTGGTCCGCGGGGCGCTCGATGAGCAGGTGCAGCAAGGCCAGGGCCAAGGTTTTGCCCTGCGAGTCGATCCGCAGCGAGCGGCTGGCTCCACCGGCCAACACATTATAAAGGACAAAGTTGAGGCCCAGCAGGTTGGGCACCTCGTAGCGAACGACCTGCGTGGGGCCGAGAGGGGCTAAGTAAGCCTGCACCACCGCGGCCGTCAAGTGTTCACGTAGCCAGCGGAAACCGGCCGGTGTATAGGCCAGCACGGCAACGTTGGCGTGGTTGCCCTTGTCGCCGCTGCGGCCATGGGCGATCGTGCTGAGCGGCACTTGCAGGGGTAGGTTCATGGCGTTTCCCTCGCCTGGAGTTGGAGTCGGCTCGCGGCCATCACGCACGGTGCAGGCGTACTTCCGGCGTCACGGCACTCTTGGCCACGAGAGCCGGCCAATACGCGAACACCTCGCGCACCGGCGGCCGGCCCGTGGTGTAGCCAGTCACGCCCGGTGGGCCGGATGTCACCAGCGGAGCGAACTCCTTCGCAAAGCGCTCGACGGCCCCTTTGCGGGAATCGCGCACGCTAACACGCAGCACCACCTCGGGCGGATCGGATCGCGCCGCCACGACACCGGGCACGCAATCTCCAGCTCCCAGGCATTCGATGTTGCTTTGCTCCAGCTCGATCCCCGCCCGGTGGAGCCGTTGCAGGATCATCGTGCCACAGCTGCGCGCTTTGGCGGAAGCGTCCGGTCCCAGGATGACGAGCGTGCCGCTGGCCATGAAGCCGTCGCGGTACGCAATCGACACTTTATACGTGTCCGTGGCTGCCCGGCCACGAGCCTGCTCGACACGGACGCAATCAGGACCGGACTGCCGCACGGTTACGCTGGTGAAGTCGGCTGTCCCATCGGGCGTCAAGTACGCGGCCGGGTCACCCACTTCGTAGAGAAGCTGTTCCGCAACCGTCTCGATATGGACGGCGCCGCCCGTGTCCGGTGGCTTGGTGATCTCGAAACTGCCATCCCGGTCAATGACGGCAATGGGGTAGCCAACGTTTGCCAGGTCGCCCCCTTCCTGCCAATTGCACCACAGGCCGCCGGTGGCTTGGGCGCCGCATTCAATCAAATGTCCGGCAACCGTGCCCGCAGCCAGGCGATCCCAATCGTGCCAGGCCCAGCCGAGCTCGTGTACCGCCGGCGCCACCGTGAGCGAAGCATCAGCCACCCGGCCGGTGATCACCAGGGCAGCACCTTGCTCCAGGGCGGCCACAATGGGGCGAGCGCCCAGGTAGGCATTGGCACTGACCACCCGCGCGCCAATCGTGGACAGCGGTTCGCCGGTGTCCAAGTTAGACAGCGTCTGTCCGGCGGCTAGCAGGGTGTCGAGACGAGGCAAGAGATCATCACCGCTGACGGTGGCCACGATATGGTTCTTCAATCCCGCACGATCGAGGATGGTCCGGGCGCGGGCGGCGCAAGCCGGCGGGTTCATGCCACCGGCGTTGGTGATGATCTTGAGGTTCGGTTGCGTCCGAAGAATCGGTACCAGCCGGTCCAGCACATCCAGGAAATCGGTCGCGAAGCCGGCCTGGGGCTCGCGCTGCTTTTGCAGCGCCAGGATCGACATCGTTAGTTCCGCGAGGTATTCCAGCGTCAGGTAATCGAGGTGCCCCTGCTCGGCCAAAAGCACTGGGGCGTCGAGGTTATCGCCCCAGAACCCGCAGCCATTGCCAATGCGAACGCGCTCCATGTCCGCGATCTCCCCAGCCGGGTTGGTGGTGTCTCTCTTGCAGCGTACACTTCGCCGGGTAGCGCACACAATCCCGATTCGTGGTTGTGTTACGAACCCCAGTGCGTTAGTCTGAGACTGCCCCTCGTATCCACGTGTGCCCCGGGAGACCGGCTACCTAAAGTGCCGGCAGCGAATCCAATCCCTGATAGGAGGACCGCCATGCGACCGCAAACACGTCGAGAATTCTTCGCGGATGTGGGCAAGGGCATGTTGATCGCCAGTGTCGGCAGTGCCATTGCCGCCGACCTGGGCATCGCAACGGCCTTTGCCGAGGAAGGTACCGAGCGGTTGACGTTCGGCAAGCTGGAATCGTTGGTGGGCCTGATGCAAGAGACGCCGCTGAACCAGCTCCTGCCCACGCTGGTCGAACGGTTGCGGGGAGGAACCGAGCTGCGTGAGCTGGTGGGAGCGGCCGCCCTGGCCAATGCCCGAACCTTTGGCGGCGAAGACTACGTCGGCTTCCACACGCTGATGGCCTTGCCGCCGGCGTACCACATGGCGCGGGAGCTTCCCCAGGCGCGTCAAGCGCTGCCCGTGCTCAAGGTGCTCTACCGCAACAGCAATCGTATCCAGGAAAAGGGCGGCCGTGCGAATGAAGTCTTGCATCCGGTTCGACCGGGGCCGTTACCCCCAGGGCAATTGGGAGGCGAAGCGCTGCGCGAGGCCGTGCGCCGCAAGGACATGGATGAAGCCGAGCGCACGTTCGCGACTCTGGCTCAAGGATCTCCCGAAGAGGCGTTCAACCAGTTGCTGTACGCTGTCCAGGATAATACCGAGGTCCATCGTGTCGTCTTGCCGGCGCGGGCCTGGGAGTTGGTTGGTTTGATCGGCCAGGAACAAGCACATACGCTGCTGCGGCAATCGGTGCGTTATTGTGTCCGGAACGAGATGCACAACCGCAGTCAATCCCGGACGCTCCTGCCGGCGCTGCTCGAGCAGCATCAGCTGTTGCAGCGGCCGCTGGGCACGCGCACCGCTGAAGACGGCTGGGTGGAGCGCATGAGTCAGACCCTCTTTCGCGCCACCCCCGAGCAAGCGGCCGAAGCGGCAGCGGCGGCCCTCGC
>JBGQLF010001042.1:0-4532 GCA_041499985.1 Gemmataceae bacterium | reverse complement strand
GCCCTCGATGAAGTCCACCCCCAACTCATCCAAACGTCGTGTGAGGAGCAGCTTGTCTTGCAAGGAAAAGTTGATGCCTTCACCCTGGCTGCCGTCGCGGAGCGTCGTGTCGTAGATGCGGATGCGTGGCATACGATACCTGCAATAAAAAAGCCCTGAAGCGAATGGCTTCAGGGCCGGGACGATTACCGGAAACAGTCTGGGATCGAGCCCCGGCGTTACTGTGGCTGGCTACGGACGACGATGTGGACCTGGCGCACTCCCTGCGCCTCGCTAATGCCGACCGGAGTCAGAATGGTCACCGCAGCTGCCAACACGCCAGGAAACCTCGCACTCAGGTTAAAATCCACTATCAATCTAGAGAAACGCATGCCGAATGTCAATTCAGTCAGTAGTCAACCGTTCTTTGTCTTCTGCTACTGACCACTGACTATTGACTACTGACTCGCTTATCTGGTTCGCGTTGTCGGCACATGGGTCCGGCCGGTCTTCTGTCCTGGTGTTTGGCCCGGGAGCGGAATGTACTGGAACGGCGGCACCGTTTCCTCCGGTTGGGCGGCGGCGCTATTGGACGAGCCGACCGTCTCGCCGGTGGGGATGAATTCGACGGAGTTCCGCGCGGAAACTACGACCGGTTGACTATAGGGGCCGCTGAGGAGATCGCGATGCTCAGGAACGCGGACCACGCGAAAGGTGCCGAGGCCCGGAATCACCACGAGTTTGCCGCTGGCCAATTCCTCCTGGATGACCGGAGCCAAGGCGTTGAAGACGCGTGTGGCGCTTTCCTCCGGCAGATTCGCCAAGCGGGCAAGTTTCTGCGTGATCGTCTCTTCCTTACGCGGTCGCTGCGAAAGGACAGGCGACGTCACACCCATGATGATTACCAGCGCCCCGAAAAGCGTTCCCAGAGCGATCCACTGTCCCTTGCGCATGATGCGCTCCTTTCCCGTAGTTGGAGACTCCATGCCCTAGTTCGGATGCCGGGTCTCCGGGCTTGAAGTTGCGAAAGGAGGAGCTCTCCGGCAACTTGCAAGTATACGACAAACAGGAGGGTCATGCCGGTCGGGCGCGATTTACAGCGCGGTCGGGCAAGTCAGGTGGCGCCGCCCGTGGAGGTCATCGGGCAGCGGAAAATCACTGCGGAAGTGAACGCCGCGCGATTCCTCGCGCTGAAGGGCTGCCCAGATCATCAGGCGGGCAACGGTGAGCAGGTTTTGCAGCTCCCAGCCGGTCCGAGCGCGGAACTCGCGCGCCAGGGCGTAGCGGCACCAGAAGGACACGGTCTGCTCCGCTTCCAGAAGGCCGGCTCGGTCCCGGACGATGCCCATCTTGCGCACCATGAGGCTGCGCAGCGAATTGGTCACATCGGCAATGTCGAGCAGGGCCGATTGGTCCGGCTCGAAGCGCGCCTGCACGGGCGGCACGACAAAGGAATCGGGCATGCGCGCGGCGGCCTCGGCCGCACCCTGGCCGCAGAGGGTGCCGAACACCAGCCCTTCGAGAAGGCTGTTGGAAGCCAGGCGATTGGCACCGTGCAGGCCACTGCTGGTGACTTCGCCCGCAGCCCACAGACCCAGTAAGCTCGTGCGGCCGTGGCTGTCCACGGTGACACCACCGATCATGTAGTGTGCTCCGGGTCGTACCGGGATCAGATCACGCGTAATATCCAACCCAAAACTCCGGCACACTTTGTCGATCCCGGGGAAGCGGTGGCGGATATGCTTGGGATCGAGGTGCGACAAGTGGAGATACACGTTGGGGTGTTGGGTGCGTTCCATGGTGCGGAAGATGGCCTGGGCGACGACATCGCGCGGCGCCAGCTCGGCCCGCGAATCCACTTCGAGCATGAAGCGTACCCCGTTCTTGTCGCGCAGGTAGCCACCTTCGCCACGGACCGCTTCACTGATGAGAAAGCGCGACGACCCGGCGACATAGAGCACGGTGGGGTGAAACTGCATGAACTCCATATCGCGCAGCGCGGCGCCGGCGCGATAGGCAGCCGCCATGCCATCGCCGGTAGCAACCGGTGGATTGGTGGTTTCACGATAGACCAGGCCGGCGCCGCCGCTGGCGAGGATCGTCTGCTTGGCCCAAATCAGCAGTCGATCACGCCGTGGTCGATAGACCAGGGCCCCGACGCAGGCACCGTCGTGGGTCAAGAGGTCGAGCGTAAACGTCTTGTCCCAGATGGTGACATTGGGAGCCTCGTAGGCGCGCTCGATGATGGCGCGCATGACTTCGTGACCGGTGGCGTCGCCGAGAGCGTGAACGATACGGCGATGGCTATGTCCGCCTTCGCGAGTCAGCGCGAGCCGGCCATCTTCCTCATCAAAGTGCGTGCCCCAGTGGACCAGGGCGTTGATCTGGGCAGGAGCCTCGCGCACCACCAATTCGACGATGGGGCGATCACACAGGCCGGCCCCCGCGATCAGCGTGTCCTCGATGTGGTTCTCGAAACGGTCTTCCGGCGCGAGCACGCCGGCGATGCCGCCCTGGGCGTAACTGCTGTTGCTCTGCTGGATGATGTCTTTGGTGATCACGAGCACCTGGAGATCCTGCGGAACTTCCAGAGCGGCCCGCAACCCGGCGATGCCGGCGCCGATGACCAGGATATCGGTGAAGAAATGGGGCGTCTGTTTCGGACCAAACTGAACCAGGTAGCGATGCGGGAAGGACATGGTTGGCATTCCGGGCACTCGTTTCGCCCTGAGCACTCGAACGAGCGCAGAGTTCGCGCTCGCCCGAGTGCACAGGGCTAAACGAAGCGAGCTTTCACGGCTTCTTGTCCGAGGTTCCCTTCTGATCGCGTTCGCGCTTCAGCTCGGCAAGTTTCTGCGTGAGGCGTTTTTGAGCTTCGCGGAATTCCGGAGGTGGCAAGGCAGTGCCGCCCCGTTCCAGGCTTCCCGTCTTGGTCTGCGAGCCGGAATTCACTCGCTGCACACCCTGGTTGGGCAAATTTCCTCCGCCGCGCCGTGGAGTTGCGAGATCCTCCTTCTGTGGCGACTCCGGAGCCTCACGTTGTAGCATCTCCTCGTAGTTCTTGAGGAACTTCTGGTAATCTTCATCCGTCCACTTCAGCTGCCGCAGCACGTCCTTGTCGACTCGCTTCTTGAACTCCTCGAGCTGAAGGGCACTGGCTTTCTTCTGATAGCTTGCGTTCGCAGCGGCTCCTGGTTCAGCCTCCTGGGTAGGAGGCGGGGAATCGTTACCGGTGCCAGAGCCGCCGGATCCCGCCGAACCATCCCTGCTCTCGCTCTTCCGTCCCGTGCCGCTGTTGCCGGACTGTGAGCCCGGGTCGCCCATCGGACCAGAGCCTTTGTCAGAGCGTGCGGCAGCTTTGCCCTGCCCCGCCTTGTCGTTGCCACGCTTCGAGTCGCCGGCATCGCCTTCCGCACCCGTCTTGCCACTGTTGCCCGTTGAGGCGCCCGCACCACCCCGCTGTCCCTCGGGGGAGCGGTCCCCCTGGGATCGCTGGTTCGGCGCTTCATTCTCGGACGCTGACTTGCCGAGATCGTTGCGATCGGCCTGCTTCAGCGCCTCTCCGGCCGCGCGACGCGTCTCGGCGTCGGGAGCGGATCGGCTCAGTTCCGCTAGCTCGCGTGCCGCATCCCGCCGGGTCTTCGGATCGCCGCTTTGCAATGCCTTGGCCAGGTCCGAAACCTTGTTCGGTGTGCCTTCGCCCTGCCCGTTGTCTTTCTCTCTGGTTCCCGGTGCCGGTTGCCGCACGCCACCCTGCTGTTCGCCCTTGGTCCCGGCCTCCGCTGCTGGGGTCCCTGGATTGGGAGTGCTGGGTTGTTTCTGCCCTTGTGTCGACCCGTTGCCAGTGGCGGCGTCGCTGGCACTTTTCGGCGCTCCAGGCGTTTCGCCAGCACCCGCACTGGGTTTCCCGTTCCCTTGGCTCGTGCCCTCGGCTCCAGGCGGATTTCCCCCCTTGGTGCCTTGTGGGTTGCCGCCGGCACCTGGCTGATCGGGACTCCGCTCGGGCGCCTTCTCCGATTTTGGCGTCGGCTTACCCTCGCCTTGCTGCTGGCCTGGCTGCGGATTTGTGTTCGCTGGATCCGGCTTCGGGGACGGTCCCGGCTTGGTGGCCGAGTCGGGCTTTCCCGCCCCTTGCTCTTGCCCGGTTCCTGGTTTGGCGTCGGGCGGTTTTCGTCCTTGTTCCTGGCTCGGGTCCTTCGAGCCCGTGCCACCGGTTCCCTTGTCTTGCCCCATGTCTGGATTCGGCTGCGGCTTCTCCTCACCCTTTTTTTCGACTGCGCCTTGCGACTCTCCCTTGCCCGGATTCTGCTGCGGCCTCGGCTCGGGTTTGCCTTCACCCTTGTCTTGGCGCTGACCTGAGGTTGACTCGGCTTTCGGCTCCGGCTTGCCCTCACCCTGGGGTTCCGGGGACTTTTCTCCCTGCCCTTCGCCTTTGCCCTTTTCGCGCTCTTGCTGCTCCAGTGCCCGCTGTAGCGCTTCGGCTTGCTTGCGCACTTGGTCCTCACTTCCCTGCCCCTGGGAAGCGCCCTCGCTTTGCGCCTGGGCCTGCCGCT
>JBGQLF010001041.1:0-4536 GCA_041499985.1 Gemmataceae bacterium | reverse complement strand
GGGTGACTTCCTCCTGGCTTGGCGTCAGGGGGCCTAGCGTTCCGTCGAGGAGCCAGTGGATCGCCAGGCGAATGGTCGCCAGGGGGGTCTTTAGTTCGTGGCTTGCCGTCGCTACCAGGTCTGTCTTCAGCTGATCCAGAAGCCGGAACTGGGTCACGTCCTCCAGCAACACGGCCGCCCCGAGCGCGTTGCCGTGCGGGTCGGAGATGGGCAGGATGCGCGGGAGGAAGAAGCCGTCCTGGGCCCCGCAGCGTAGCTGGATCGCCTGATCGAGGTTCTTGGGAAGGTAACTGCGGTGGTCCCTGAGCGCTTCCGCGAGCGGTATCAACAGGGCTTCGGGTAGGTGCCCGCGATCGCTTCGAGCAGCAGGTGATACGGGGGTATCACCTGGTGGCGAAGTCGGCACGAGCAGCAGGGGAAGAGGGCTCATTACTTGGCGTGGCAGTCGGGTTCCGCATTCCGCGGCCTTCAACTGCGCCGCACCCGCCATGACGCCTAAAGCCTGCTGGGCTGCGGGGTTGGCCGTCTCAACCCGCCCCGTCAAGTCCACGACAATTACCGGTTCGGGGAAAGAGTCAATAGTCGCCTGGCTGCTCTGCTGGGCGCGGACCAATTGAGAGGTCTGCACCTGACGGTGAGCACGCAGCTGCCGGGCCATGGTGTTGAAGGCGCGGGCCAGTTGGCCGAGTTCGTCCTCGGACATGATCGGCACGACCTGGTCCAGGTTCCCCGAGCCGATGGCCAGGGCCGATTGCGTCAAGGCCAGGACCGGCTGGCGGATCGTGCGGACCGTGTAGAGGGCAAGCAGCACAGCCAGGACCAGCGCTGTTGCCAGCCCGATCCCGAACCACATCAAGGACAGCTTGGCTGTCTCGCGGGCGTCCCGATTGGCTTGCTCCATGTTCTGCCGGTTCAGGCTGATAATTTGCGCCGCGACATCCTTGATCTCCCTGAATGTGATCAGGAGCCCGGGCCGTCCTTCTTCGCCGAAATAAGCCTCCTTCGGCCCAGGATTTCCGGGGCGGGCGAAGAAGGAATCCCCCTGGTGCTGGTAGCGGTCCGTCAAGGCGGTCAGACGCTCCACCAGCGCGGCCTCCCCCGGGACGAAGACGAGTTTTTGCTCACGCTCCAGATGCGTTCGGTAGCGCTTCCAGTTGTTCAGGTATTGCTTCCGGCCATTCTCCTCGTGTCCAGCCAAGGTGAAATGGAACGAGGAGTCGATGCGTTCAAGGGCTTCGTTGAGACGCTCCGTCGCGACGATGCTGTCATAATTGTCTCGGAGGATCTGGTCGATTTGCCCGCCCAGCTGCGATAACAGCACTATCCCGGCCCCACCGAGAACGGCTAGCAGGGCAAAGTGCGGGACCAGCATGAGCAGGATCCGGCGGTGGAATGTCAACCTCATCCTCTTCCCCAAGAGAGAAAATCCCGTGTCACACGATGCTTTTTTGGCAAATTTGATGCCAACAAGAACTTCTATCGCCTACCAGGATCGATGCGGAAAGAAGTCCGCGAGTCTCGTTTCGGCCGATCCGTTCACACGCCATACTGCTTCCGTTTGCGGTACAAGGATCGCAGGCTCATGCCCAGCACCGAAGCCGCCTCGTCAATCGAACGGCTGGTGCTCAGGACCCGGCGGAGATGTTCCGCCTCAATTTGCTCCATCGACACCGCAGCACCCAGGTCAATACCAGCACGGGGTGGCTGGCCGATCTGCACCGGCAGGTCCGCCAAGCCGACAAGCGGCCCGGTGGCGAGGATGACGCCCCGCTCTACCGCGTTACGCAGCTCGCGGACGTTGCCGGCCCATGGATACCGGGCCAGGGCTTCTTTGGCCACGTCCGAAAAACCCGTCACCGGCTTTACGCTCTGGCGGGCGAAGAAACGCACAAGGTGTTCGGCCAGTGGGACGATGTCGTGGGGCCGCTGGCGCAGAGGAGGTAAAGTCACGTCGATCACGTTGAGCCGGTAGAACAGGTCCTCCCGGAACTTGCCCGCCGCGATCTGGGCCTCCAGGTCGTGGTTGGTAGCCGCCAGGATGCGCACGTTGCACACCCGCGTCTGCGTCTCGCCGACCCGCTCGTACCGCTTTTCTTGCAGCACGCGGAGTAGCTTGGGTTGAAGCGCCAGCGGCAGGTCACCGATCTCGTCCAGGAAGAGGGTGCCTCCCTCGGCGACCGTCACCTTGCCCACCGTGTCCTTGACCGCCCCGGTGAAGGAGCCCTTGGCGTGGCCGAACAACTCACTCTCCAGCAGTTCGGCCGACAGGCTGGGGCAATGAACGGTGACGAAGGGGCCGGCCGCGCGCGGGCTGCGGGCGTGGATAGCCCGCGCCAGGACCCCTTTGCCCGTACCGCTCTCGCCCCGGAGCAGCACCGTGGCCTCCGTTGCGGCCACCTTGAAGGCCAACTCCAGGGCCTGCTGCATTGCCGGCTCTTCCGATTGCAGGACGGCCTCGGGCACGGCCAACCGGACCTGCTCTTCCAGCTCTCCAACCTGGGACTGCAACTGGCGTACCTTGGTGACCCGGTCGAGCAGGACTTGCAGCTGGTCGGGGACGAACGGTTTGGGCAGGTAGTCGAAGGCCCCACGCCGCATGGCCTCGACCGCCGTCTCGATGGTGGCGTAGGCCGTGATGACGACGACGTCCAGAGCGGGGGCCGTCCGCAGCAACGACGGTAACAGATCGAGCCCTTGCTCGCTGGCGAGGCGCAAATCGAGAAAAGCGAGGTGAAACGCACGGTTACCGAGATGCTTGAGCGCCTGCGCACTGTCACAGGCCTCGGCGACCGTGTGCCCCATCGCCGTCAGGCCGACGCGGAGGGTGCGCCGCAAACTCGCGTCGTCATCGATGATGAGGATTTCCATAGTCACTTTCCACCATGCGCCGGAGCGGAAAAGGGGTGCTCGCAATCCCCGTGCCTCGGTCGCTTCGAGTCGATAACCCGGCTCCTGCCAGCACTCCGGAATCCGAGGCAGCATAGTGCATTCTCAGCGTCGAGCGGCTCGCTGGCAATCCAGGTTCGGTCCGCTGGCTCCCGGCGGGCGAGCCGGTTGAGCCGCCACAGAAAGCTGACCCCGTCGCCGTAACTCGGCAGGGGAGGGGCAACAAACTACCGTTTTCGGCCATTTTGACCGAACGGGTTGTCAGGAATGGCAATTGCCGGCCCGATCAGCAGCGCCCGACCGCCAGCAATCCCGGGGAAATAGCGTCATGGACACCTACTTCGACGGGCGGGTCGTTCAAGCGCGTCCCAGTCGCTACACCGGGCGCCGACCAGCCTGCCGAGACTCGGCACAGAGATTGCAAAGGATGGGTGTGGAGTTTGCTTCCAGCCACACCAAGGAGGGGTCAGCCATGCTGGCTCTCACGCGCTGCGCCGGGGAAGAGATCGTGTTTGAAGAGAGCCGGATGCGTCGGATTGAAACATGGCGTCAGCCCAGCTGCCAGAACCGGACTTCCCGGCCAGGAACGGGTGCTGGCCGCACCACCGTCTTGCTTGAACCCCACCCGTCAACGAGGCCGGAGGCGCCGTCAATGAGGCGCGTCTTGGTGGCCGACCCTTGTGCGGACACGGTCGAGAGCACGACCTGGCTGCTGCGGCTGTGGGGGCATGACGTGCGAGGCGCGGAGAGCGGCCCAGAGGTCCTCGAAGTCGCCCGCAGCTACCAGCCGGATGCGGTGCTGATGGAGATTGGGCTGCCGGGGATGGACGGCTACGAGGTGGCCCGCCGGCTGCGCCGGCAGGAAGAGCTACCTCACCTGCTGCTGGTAGCGATCACGGGTTACGGCAACGAGCGATATCGCCGAAGGGCCTGGGATGCGGGCTTCGACCACTTTCTAGTCAAGCCCGCAGACCCCGAGGTGGTGCGAGAGTTGCTGGCAACCAGCAAGGTCCGTGAACTTCAAGCTGTTAAGCGACGTTACCAGACCCAACTTTGCTGAGCTTCCAGGGAGGAAGAGATGTTCGTCGAAGACCCAGCTCGGACAGTTGGCGCGGAACTTGAACGGGCTCTTGAACGAGAGATCGTCCAGCGCACGTGGGGCCGCATCCGTCAGCTCGGTGTGGACCTGCGAGACGGCTGATTGGTCGTCTGCGGCTACACCTCGTCATACTACGCCAAACAACTTGCCCTGGCGGCAGTCCGCGAAGTGTATTCTTCGGACCCGGTGGATCTGGACATTCAGGTGATCAGTGGGAGTCAACCGTGCCCAGTGCAAGGTCACCAATAGTCCCCGATCCCGTCTGGGACTTGACGAAAGGGATTAACATGAACCACGAATTCTCGCCGGATCGCGTGGCGAAAACTTTGCAGCACCTTTGCCGCCATTGGGAGGAAAAGCGAGAGGCTACAGCTAGGCGATCGGACCTCATCCCGCAGGCACCCCACGCTTTGACGATTGCCCTGTCGCGCCAAGCCGGGGCTCAGGGCACTGCCGTGGGGCAGGAGGTCGGAACGCGCCTGGGCTGGCCCGTTTACGATCATGAACTCATGGAGCGGATCGCGCAGGACATGGGGGTGCATGCCCGCCTG
>JBGQLF010001040.1:0-4539 GCA_041499985.1 Gemmataceae bacterium | reverse complement strand
CAACGGAACGAATGAAGGCTAGAAAGACTGCCCTAAGGGGCGTTGGCAGCATAGGATGAGGAAAACATTCATCCCAGCAAGGAGGTTGCCATGCGTCCCGAGTGGCCCGACGATACCGTCTTCCGCCGCCTGGTGCTCGATGTCGAGAGCGAACACTGCGAACTCTGTGGACGGGGGCTGCACATCTGCGACCATCGCTTCCATCGCATTCACACCCTGCAGGGGCCCCTCGAACTGGTTTCTCGCCTGGCGCACTGCTCCGACCGCGCTTGCCCGGCCCGCGGCGAAACCCTCAGCCCCGCCGCCGAACTGTCGCTCACGCTGCCCTGGTGGCTGCTGGGTTGGGACGTCTTCTGCTGGCTGGGGCAGCGCCGCTTCGCGCGGCACTGGTCCGTCCCGCAAATCCAGGCTGAACTCCAGGAAGCCTACCACATCCAGCTGTGCCCGGACACCCTGGTCAACTACCTGCATCGCTACCAGAACCTGGTGACTGCCCGCCAGCAAGACCCCGCGCAACTGGCAGGGGCCTATCGCCGCATCCGGTCGTTGGTGCTGACCATCGACGGGCTGCAACCGGAGAAAGGCCACGAGACGCTCTACGTGGTGCGGGAAGTCAACGCCAAGCGTGTCTGGTTCGGCGAAGCCTTACTCTCCAGCAGTACCGACGAAGTCCGCCGCCTGTTGGTCCGCGCCCGTGCCTGGGCCGACCGTCTGGGGCTGCCGGTGCAGTTGTGGCTGTCGGACAAACAGGACGCCTTCGTGAAGGGCATCGCCGCGGAGTTCCCCGGCGTGCCGCACCGCTATTGCCAGAACCACTTCCTGCGTGACCTGGCCAAGCCGACGCTGGAGCAAGACAGCCACGCCAAGGTGCAGATGCGCAAGCAGGTACGCGGCTTGCGTGACATCGAGCGTGAGGTTCTGGAGCAACGCCGCCAAGACCAGGCGCCCGCGGAAGCCAAGCCAGAGGTTACGCCAGCAGGGGTCGAGGCCACGGCGTCGGGGCCGGTCGGGGAAGGAGCCACGCCGGAGCAGGCCACCCCGGAGGACGTTCCCCTGCCAGGCAGCAGCAGCGTCGACGTTCCCCTGCCAGGCAGCAGCAGCGTCCAGGAAACACCCGCGAAGTCCAACGCGGCTGCGGGGGTGGTGCTGGATTACTGCGCGGCCGTGCGTGGCATCCTCACCGACGACCAGGGCGGGCCGCTGCATCCGCCGGGCTTGCGGATGGCGGAGGCGTTGCGTGAAGTTCAGGAGTCGTTGCAGCGGAACCTGGAGTTGAACAAGCCGGGTCCGGCGCATGGCCAGTTGGAGCGGCTGGCGGGATGCATCCACAGCGGCCTGGCCTGTGTGCAGCAGGAGCAAGAACAAGTGCGCCAGCAAGTGGAGGCAATCGCCCAGGTGGCGGCGACCTTGGAGCCGGACAGCGGCACCCGGAAGGAGCGTCGGGCCCGCTACGAGAAGCTGCAACGGGAGTACGACGTCAAGGGGGGCGTGTTCTACGGCCACCTGGGGCGGGTGATGCGGGGTTGGCAGGCCGGCCTCTTCGTGGGGCCTCGAGCCAAGAAGGGGGCGAAGGGTCTGCAGGACAACCTGGAACTGGAGAGGTGGTTTCGAAAGCCAAAGCGGCACGAGCGGCAGATCCACGGCCGGCGGCACGCCGGGGTGCGCATCGTCCAGGAAGGGCCGACCCTGGTCTTGGTCCTGGACGCTCACGCGGCGCACCCTGGGCCGTTCACAGCGGCCGAGCTGTTGCCGTACTGGCCGGCCGAGGAGCCACTGGAACAACAAGAAGCCCTCCAGCGCAGGAAGATCATGCGCCAGGCACGCTCAAAAAAAAACGAAACGCCCTCGTAAGAGAGCTAGAGAGAAGGTATAGGGCGTAATCTAGCCTTCATTCGGCTCATTGAAAAAGAAAGCACGAGCGCCAACGACGCCATTGGGGTCGCGGTTCTCGGCTGCGGCATTCGGGGCCGGCAGCACGTGCAGGCGCTCCGCCCGCTGTCCGGCTGCGATATCCTCTATGTCTGCGATCCCGACCGCGAACGCGCCGAGAAACTGGCCAGCGACACGGCCCAAGGGAAAACCCGCAAACCGACAGCCGTGCAGGACCTGCGGCGCATTCTCGATGACCGCTCCGTCCAGGCGGTGTTCATCGCCACCTGCAACCATTGGCACGCGTTGGCGGCCATCTGGGCGATGCAGGCGGGCAAGGATGTGTACGTCGAAAAGCCGGTCAGTCACACCATCTGGGAAGGCCGCCGCATGGTGCAGGTGGCGCGCCAAACTGGTCGCCTGTGCCAGGCCGGCACGCAGCGCCGTTCCAGCGGGCCGCTGGCCGCCGCGGTTGCGTACATGCGGCAAGGCAAGCTTGGCGAGGTCAAGCTGGCCAAATCTATTATCTACGGCCGCCGCGGCTCGATCGGCGGTCCAGGCACGTACAACGTCCCAGCGCACGTGGATTACAATCTGTGGGCCGGACCGGTACCGCTGAGTCCCCTGACGCGACCGCAGTTCCACTACGATTGGCACTGGTTCTGGGAAACCGGCAACGGCGAATTGGGCAACAACAATATCCACATGGTCGATGTCTGCCGCTGGGGACTGGGAGTCACGGACCTGGGCCGGGCGGCCCTCAGCTTTGGCGGCCGGCTGGGATATACCGATGCCGGGCAGACCCCCAACACGCAGGTGGTGATCCACGATTGCAACGGCAAGACGATCGTGCAAGAGACGCGCGGCCTCAAGACCGAACCGTTCAGCATCAAGTTCAAGGGCGGTTCGATTTTTTACGGCACCGAGGGCGTCATTGCCGACAGCTCGCTGTTCGACCCGGCGGGCAACTTGATCCGCACGTTCACGGGCGAAGGCCAAGACCACTTCGCCAATTTCTTGAAAGCCGTCCGCAGCCGCCAACGCGAGCACCTGAACGCCGACATCCTCGAAGGCCACCTGTCCGCCGCACTGTGCCATGTCGGGAACATCTCGTACCGCCTCGGCCGGCCAGCGGCGCCGGAGGAAGTCCGGCAGCAGCTGGAGACCGGCAGGCTCCACGAGGACGCGCTTGAAACGCTCGAGCGCACCCGCAAGCACCTGCAAGACAACCACGTCGATCTGGAAAAGACGCCATTGACGCTGGGCGCCTTGCTCCGAATCGACTCCGAGCGGGAAGTGTTTATCGGACACGACCAGGCGAATGGATTGCTCACGCGCGAATACCGGCGGCCTTTCATTGTACCTTCGGAGACCGGAGCCTGAACGAAGGTCGCCCTGGCGTCAACAGGGCTGTTGGCTACTGTGACGAGTCGCCTTACGGGCAGCGGTCTGGTACGGGAAGGCCTTCCCGTAGCAAACGGACAAAAACCAACGCTTAGCGTTGGTTTTTGTCCATCGGAAGCCCACAGATGCGCGGTTTTCTTTGTTGCTTTGGGGCGATTTCTCGCCTACACTCCACGCTCAAGACACCAACCGCGGTAGTGCGTGGTCTGGGATCCGGCTACCCCCCAGAGCCTGTGTTTCCTCGTTTCGGTCGGTTTCGTCTGGGTTCCTGGCCGATCCTCGGGCCCAGTGGCACTACCGATATCTTTATTCTCTTGCCACGGGCAAGGCCATGCTCCCTGCCGGGGAGGATAAGATCATGAGCGCCGTATTTCAGTCGAGCTCTGTTTCCGTTGAGCTGCTGCAAGTCATGGCTGTCATTGCCATTTTCCTGGCCAAGCGCATCACCACAGCTCCGCGCTCCTGCGCCCACAGCCGCACCCGACTGATCCTTGCTGGACCCACGCTTCTTTTCTTTTTCATTTTCATTCAAGGGAAGACATCATGCGAACCATCGTTCGAGGTTCCCGACTCAAAAAAATCCGGTTCGGGATCGGCAGGCGCCGGGGTGTCGGGCGAATCGACGCACGCGCCCTTCCGCGAGTCGAACCGCTCGAAGATCGTTGTTTACTCACGTCGATCACTCTCACGCCCAGCAAGGACAACACCCTGATCGAGAGCGCCACGGGCGACTCGAGCAATGGTACGGGCGATGTCTTTGTCGGTGAGACCAGCCACGGTGGGGCTCGCCGCGGTGTCATGGCGTTCGACATCACGGGGAACATCCCCGCCGGAGCCACGATCAACAGCGTCAGCCTCCTGCTGCATGCGGTCAAGGTGAACGGGCCGGCTATAACGATCGAGCTGCACAAGCTGACCGCCGATTGGGGTGAAGGGACTTCGAGCGGTCAGGGCCAAGGGGGCGCCTCCACCTCGAATGACGCTACCTGGATCCACCGCTTCTACCCCACCAGCATGTGGGCCAACGCCGGCGGCGATTTCTCCGCCACGGTCAGCGCCAGCCAGTCCGTTAGCATGTCCGACACCAACTACACCTGGAGTTCCACGCCGCAGCTGGTGGCCGATGTCCAGAGCTGGGTAGCTAATCCGAGCACGAGCTTCGGCTGGCTCCTCCTCGGCGACGAAAGCGTCATCCAGGCGCCCAAGGTCTTTGCCAGCAGGGAAAACGCCACGCTGGCCAACCGCCCCGCGCTGACGATCGACTAT
>JBGQLF010001039.1:0-4540 GCA_041499985.1 Gemmataceae bacterium | reverse complement strand
GCTCCAGCTTCATGCTTCCCAGTCTATACACTCAACCGACGATCAGCTGCGCCAAAAACAGGGTTTTGGAGAAGCTACCGTTCTTCCTCCTGACGCCGACCATCTAGCGACGGGGAGTCTTGCTTCCCGCCGGTGAACAACTTGCTCTTCGCCCTGCGAAGGAAATCAGGGATTTCACGGAGAGCTCAGCTACCCATAGTGGCGCGCAGGCTCTGCCTTGGCTTTCCTATCCGTGTTATCCGAGTCATCCGTGGTTTTTTGGCTTGTTCCGCAAGCAAGTCCACGTAATGATGCTTAAGTCTCAGTTTCGTTCGGCTCTGGTGCTGAGGCCGCCGCACGGCGCGGTAGAGTGATTCACCGGATTAGCGGCCGCAGCACCCACCAACGCTCACGCCTCCTCTGCCCCAGGAGAAGGATCGGAGAATCACGTTCATGTTCACCTTGTTCGGCTCCCCGAAGCGTTTCTGCGACGGCCTCACCCGTCGTTCCTTTCTGAAAATCGGCAGTCTGGCGCTGGGGGGACTGAACCTGCCAGGCTTGTTGCGCGCCGAATCCCAGGCCGGTATTCGCAGATCGCACAAGGCCGTCATCATGGTCTACCTCTCGGGCGGGCTGGCTCACCAGGATACTTTTGACCTGAAGCCCCTTGCACCGCCGGAAGTGCGCGGAGAATTCAAGCCGATCGCGACCCGGGTGTCAGGTATCCAAATCAGCGAGCTGCTGCCTCGGACGGCCGCCTGCATGGACAAGTTGGCTTTCCTGCGCGCCCTCGTCGGGTTGCGCGACGAACACAGTAGCTTTCAGAATCTGACCGGCTACACCATGGGCATCAGCCAGCGAGAGGGGAAGCCGCACGTCGGCTCGGTCATCGCCCGGGTCCAGGGATCACCCGATCCGCTCGTGCCGCCCTTCGTGGATCTGTTCCCAACCATGCAACATAAGCCTTACAACAGCCCGGGACCGGGACAGCTCGGTCGGCGCTTCAGCTCCGTCAAGGTGGACGGCGAAGACGTAGCGGTTATGAAGCTCCGTAATCTTTCGCAGGAGCAGCTCGTCGACCGGCGTCAACTGCTCGACCGCTTCGATCAATTCCGTCGGGCCGTGGATCAGGCCGATCTCAGTGCCCTGGATCCGTTCTACCAGCGCGCTTTCGACGTGCTGACGTCGAGCAAGCTGGTCGAGGCCTTGGATGTAGATCGGGAGCCGTTGCCGATACGTGAACGCTTTGGCCGAGGGTCCTCTCGCCACTTGGGTGATGGGGCTCCGATGTGGAATGATCAGCTGCTCATGGCCCGGCGGCTGGTCGAGGCGGGCGCTCGTTGTGTGACGGTGGCCTATGGCTTCTGGGATACGCATGGCCGCAATTTCAGCTACCTCCGCAAGCATCTGCCCTTGTTCGACGAGGGGATCTCAGCCCTGGTGGAGGACATTTATTCCCGCGGTTTGGACCGCGACGTTTCGGTAGTGGTCTGGGGGGAATTTGGTCGCACACCCAAGATCAACAAGGATGCTGGCCGGGATCATTGGGCTCCGGTAAACGGAGCCCTGCTGGCGGGCGGCGGCATGCGCGTGGGCCAGGTGCTCGGCGCCACTGATTCGACGGCCGCCTATGCCAAGGATCAACCGATCCATTATCAGGACGTACTGGCTACGGTGTATCGGAACCTGGGAATCGATCCCCATGCCGTGGTCTCGGACGTCTTCGGTAGACCGGCGCCCATTCTACCCAGTACCGCCAAGCCGATTTCGATGCTCCTGTAAGAATGGGTAAAGGCTTCTGGGGTTGGTGTGTCTGTTGGTCCGGTGACGGACAAAGATCCTGACCGCAGCTTGACATCCATCCCGACAACGCTGAAAATCCTTCTGTGGAACTCGCCGGAGCCCGACCCTCCCGCTTGGTTGAGCGCAGCCTTGTTTGAAAGACCCTCGCAAACCCCGGCACCATCCTCATAGACCCTCCGATGCAGAACGATCTATCACCCTCGCTTGTTCGCTGCCACTTCTTGACCGGGATGGTGCTCGTGTGGCTCGCAGTGGCGTTGTGCCCCTCCCTGGCCGGGGCGGCAGATAGCCCTCCGGGAGAGCGGATTTACCGGCAGCAATGTGCCTCGTGTCATGGACTGGCGGGCGAAGGCACGGACGAGAATTATCCCCATCCGCTCACCGGCAACCGTTCGGTGGCCGAGCTAGTGCGCCTCATCGCCAGATCAATGCCCAAGGATGAGCCCAAGAAGTGCGTCGGCGAGGAAGCCGAGAAGGTCGCCGCTTACATCTACGAGACGTTTTACTCCAAAGAGGCGCAGGCCCGCAACAAACCGCCTCGCATCGAACTGTCGCGGCTCACCGTTCGCCAGTATCGCAACGCCGTCGCTGATCTCCTCGGCAGTTTCCGCAACCCCGGACGCTGGGACGAGCCACGCGGGTTAAAGGGGGAGTACTTCAAGTCTCGGCGGTTTCGCAACGGGGAGCGCGTCCTGGAGCGGTTGGACCCCGAGATCCAGTTTGATTACGGCACCTCCAGCCCCGACCCGGAGAAGTTCGAGCCGCACGAGTTTACTATCCGTTGGGGAGGCTCGGTCCTGGCCCCGGAGACGGCTCTGTATGAATTCATCGTCCGCACCGAACACGCTGCGCGATTGTGGGTGAACGACGCGAATCGGCCGCTGATCGACGCCTGGGTGAAATCAGGCGAGGACACGGAGTACCGCGCCTCCATGTTCTTGGTCGGTGGCCGGGCCTATCCCCTGCGGTTGGAGTTTTCCAAGGCCAAGCAGGGCGTGGACGACTCAAAGACAAACAAGGTCAAGCCCCCGCCCATCAAGGCGTCTCTCGCGCTGTTGTGGAAACTTCCCCAACGTGCCGCGGAGGTGATCCCACAACGGAACCTGACGCCCAATGCGTTCCCCGAGACGTTTGCCTTGACGACTCCGTTCCCGCCGGACGATCGCAGTGTCGGCTATGAGCGCGGGACGTCGATCTCCAAGGCTTGGGATCAGGCCACAACGGATGCCGCCATTGAGGTTGCCAGCTACGTCGTGAGCCATCTCCGGGAGCTGGCAGGCGTTCGGGACGACGCTGCCGATCGCGGGCCCCGGCTGCGCGAATTCGGCCAGCGCTTTGCCGAGCGGGCATTTCGGCGACCGCTGACGGACGAGCAAAAACGGCTATTCGTCGATCGTCAATTTGAAGGCGGCCGGGAACCGGAAACCGCCGTCAAGCGGGTCGTGCTGCTCGTTCTCAAGTCGCCTCGGTTTCTTTACCGGGAGGTTGGCGGCGGCCCCCCCAGCCCACCTTCTCCGCCCCCAGGGGAGGAGGAGAACGCGAGGGAGAACTCTTACGACGTGGCGTCTCGCATCTCCTTCGTGCTCTGGGACACGCTCCCCGATCAGCAACTCCTCGAGGCCGCGGCGGCTGGCCGGCTCAGCACGCGCGAACAGGTCGCCCGCCAGGCGGAGCGCATGGTCTCGGACCTACGGACCAGGGCGAAGTTGCGCGAGTTCTTCCTCCAATGGCTCAAGGTCGATCACATTCCGGACGTCTCCAAGGACCCGATACAGTATCCTGGTTTCGATCAGGTGATCCTTTCTGATCTGCGCACCTCCCTGGAGCTGTTTCTGGAGGACGTAATCTGGAGCCAGGCCTCGGACTTTCGCCAGTTACTGCTGGCGGACTACGTGTATCTGAATGGTCGCTTGGGCGAGTACTATGGCGCCGGCCTCCCGCCGGACGCACCGTTCCAAAAGGTTGCTTTGGAGGCAGGCAAGCGGGCGGGAGTACTGTCGCACCCTTATCTGATGGCGAGCTTTGCCTACGTGGGGACAACGTCGCCCATCCATCGTGGCGTATTCTTGGCGCGCAGTGTCTTGGGCCAGTCGCTGCGGCCACCGCCGGAAGCCTTCACCCCGCTGCCGCCGGAGCTCCACGCCGCCCTCACGACCCGCGAGCGGGTCGCCTTACAGACCAGGCCGCAGGCGTGCCTGGCGTGCCACGGCGTGATCAATCCTCTCGGATTCACGTTGGAGCACTTCGACGCCGTCGGCCGTTATCGCGACCAAGAAAAAGGACGACCCATCGACGCCACCGGGTCCTACCAGACGCGCACGGGCGAGGTCGTGAAGTTTGCGGGTGTCCGGGACCTAGCCACGTTTCTGGCCCAGAACGAGGAGACACAGGAGGCTTTCGTCGCGCAGCTGTTCCACTATCTTGTCAAGCAGCCGATCCGTGCGTTCGGTCCGCAGCAGCTGGCGGCGTTGCGCCGATCCTTTGTCGAGAATGAGTTCAACGTGCGTAAGCTGGTGGTGGAGATGGTGGTGGCGTCGGCAATACCGGCCCGCGAGGTTGAGCCGTGAGGCCTGATCAAGCCACACCAAGCAGGCACTGTGAAGTGGAGTGAATGTTCGTTTCGCCCGAAGGATTCCGGAGATCTGACGTGACTCCCCAAACGACGCGACGCGAGTTTATCCGCGATCTGGGAATCGGCGCGGCGGCGCTGCCGTTCATTCTGAATCTACCCAGCCTGGGCTTCGCGAACCAACGGCGG
>JBGQLF010001038.1:0-4542 GCA_041499985.1 Gemmataceae bacterium | reverse complement strand
TGCCTGGACGGTGATCTCCGCCCCGTAGGCATCCCGGCCGCCGAGAGCCGGGTCGATCGCCCGGATCATCAGCCAGTGTCCCCGGTTGGGCACGGCATTGCGGTAGAGGCGGGCCGGGCCGCCGACGGTGGTAACCAGCAGGTCCACGGCACCGTCGCCGTTGTAATCCCCCCAGGCGAGGCCACGGGCCACGGCGGGGGTCCCACAAAAGGGACCGTTGTCGGTGGAAATATCCCGGAATCGGCCGGTGCCGTCGTTGGCGAACAGCTGGCTGCGCTCGGCGTACTGGGTCCAAAAAGAATCGCCGCCGGGGCGAGGCGTCGCATTGGCGCGGGCGACTCGGCCGTTGACGACGGCGAGGTCCAGGGCGCCGTCGTGGTCGAAATCCATCAAAATAGTGCCGAACCCGGTGCCGCGCCAGCGCGGCCTGGCCAGCCCGGCGGGACCGGTGCGATCCTGGAACATGCCGTCCTGGCCTTGCTTCCACAGGGTGTTCAGTTCGTCGGTCAAGTGCGTCACGAACAGATCGAGCCGGCCGTCGCCGTCCACGTCCCCCAGCGCCACGCCCATGTTTCCCGGGGCCTGGCCCTGGCCGTTGAAAGCCGCCCCGCGCAGAACGGCTTCCTCGACAAAGGTGCCATTGCGCTGATTGATCCACAGCCGATTCGGCTGGTTATCGTTGGCCAGGAAAATGTCGGGCCAATGGTCGCCGTTGAAGTCGGCGCAGACCACGCCCAACCCCGCTCCGGGCATCCTGGCCAGGCCCGACGACACGGTCACGTCCTCGAAGCGGACTGCTCCCCCGCCCGGTTTCTCGGCTTTCGCCCCGAGATTGTGGTAGAGCCGGGGCACCAGGGAGCCGAAGTTATTCGGGTGGCAATAGTCCGGTTTGCCGTCTTTCGTCTCGCACACCAGGGCGGGATTGAAATCGACATAGTTGACCACCACCAGGTCGAGCCAACCGTCGCGATCGAAATCGACGAAACAGGCCGAGGCGCCCCAGACCGGGTTGTCGATGCCTGCTTCCTTGGTGATCTCTCTGAACTTGCCCTGGCCCAGGTTGAGGAACAGTCGAGTGGCGCCGTACTCGGTGACACACACATCGGGCAAGCCGTCGTTGTTGATGTCGCCGATGGCCACGCCCATGCCGTAACCGGCGATGTCCAGGCCGGACCCTTTGCTGACGTCCACGAATTTGCCGTCTTCCGTCTGGCGGAACAGCCGGTTGGTGGACTTGGAGTTGGGGCCGGCGTTCTGGAGGAGGTAAATGTCGAGCCGCCCATCGTTGTCGAAATCGAAGAGGGCAGCCCCCGAGCCCATGATTTGCGGCATGAAATATCGGCCGGCCGGCAGTGGGCCGGGGTCGTGGACGAAGTCCAGGCCAACCTCCGCTGTGACATCGACGAACCAGGGCGGCCCGGTGGGTTCGGCGACCGCGGTGGTCGGCGTGGCCTGCCAGCAGGCTGTCTCCACGACCACGCCCAGCGGCAGGAGCATGCCGAGCCCGAAGCAAACCAGCCAGCGGGTTTTCATCAAGCGCTTCTCAAAGGATTCCTGCCGACCCGCGGGCAAAAGCGCCCAGCTTGCGTGCGTTCAGCGAGGGCTGGTAGCCTGGCTCGCGGAGATGTCCTGGGAAGAACTGTAACAAGCCCGCCATGGGGAGTCCAACGGGTTTCTGGTGATCTCCTGTTCCTGACATCTTTTCTTCTCCCGAGTATAACTTTCCCCAGGACAAGATACGTGTGTCGGATTGGCGGCGCCACACCTAGGGTAAGGACAAACGACGTGTTGTGTAACGTAGCCACAAGCGTCCTCGCTTGTGAGCTGGAGCAGCCCACAAGCGAGGACGCTTGTGGCTACGATCAGACAACAGGTCCCTTGATCCTGTACTAGCCCAACATCGGAGTGAGATGACTGTGACCCAGACAGCACCCTGGTCCTGCACCGCGGCAGCACAGCGTACGATCGCCAACCTGCGCGAGCTGGCCCAGCTCACGGCCACCGAGGCGGGTGCCCAGCGGATGGCCTGGAGCCCGCTCTGGCGCACGGCACGCGCCTGGTTCGCGGACAAGGTGAAAGAGATTGGACTGTCCGTGGAAGCGGACTCCGCTGGGAATCACTGGGTAACCGTGAGCGGCAAATCGGATGCGTCGCTGCTCATTGGGAGTCATCTCGACTCGGTGCCGAACGGTGGCTGGCTGGATGGCTGCCTCGGCGTGCTGGCTGGGCTCGAAGTGCTGCGCCGGCAGGTCCACGCCGGCCGCTCGCCCGTCACACTGCGGCTCGTCGACTGGGCGGACGAGGAAGGACGCTTCGGCCGAAGTCTGCTGGGATCGTCGGCCGCCGCGGGGACACTTCAGCCGAACCAGGTCCGAGACCTGGCCGACAAGGACGGTGTTCGGCTCAGCGCTGCCTTACGGGAAAACGGCGTGAACGTCGACCGCATGCTCGAGGCGCACCCGGAGTTCCAGAAGTGCAACGCCCGAGCCTACCTCGAGCTGCACATCGAACAGGGGCCCGTCCTGGAAACGTTAGGGAAGCCGGCGGGCGTGGTCGTGGGAACGGTCGGCCTGAAGCGTCATGTCCTCCGCTTCGTGGGCCAGGCCGCCCATGCCGGCTCGACTCCCCTCCCGCTGCGCCGCGATGCGTTCCTGGCAGCGGCCGAACTGGCCTTGGCCTGCCTGGAGATTGCGCAGCGCCATGCGCGCCCGGGCGCCGGTGTGGTAAGCACGATCGGCCAGGTGCGCGTCGAGCCGAACATTCCGACCGCGGTACCGGGCCTGGCGGAGATCACCCTCGATCAGCGCGCTCTGGACGCGGAAGTGCTGGCAACCCTGGAGCGCGAGGCACGGGAGGCCTCGGAGCGCATCGCGCGGGAGCACCACGTTGCTGTGGAGTGGAGTCCGATCTTTCAGCTCGGGCCGCGCCGGTTCGATCCGTCCTTGATCCGGCTCTGCGAGGACGCCGTGCGCGCGATCACGGGCGATGCACCCAAGCTCCCCTCGGGACCGCTACACGATGCCTCGGAGATGGCCCCGCTGGTGCCGACCGTCATGATGTTTGCTTCGTCTTCCCGCGGGCTCTCGCACTGCAAGGAAGAAGATACGCCCGAGGAACACCTGGTCCAAACCATTCGGGCTTTTTTGTTGCTGGCCGACAAGACCCTTCAGCTACTGGCCGGAACGACCTCGATTTCTTGAGATGCTTCCCTCTTGTCGCCCTGTCGAGGAAAAACAATCCGAGGAACGCAGATCTTCGCGCGCTCTATCGCAAGCCCGACTTCTCGAAATCGAATCGCTAACATATTTTCCTTCGTGGCACTTGCGTCAATAGGACTCGATCTCTTCGGCGGCAACTCCAACTCGGGCAGCGATCTTCGCAAGCGTTCTGCCCTGGGGCTTTTCGACCTCTCCCCGCTCGATGCGAGCGATCGTCTTCGCCGGCAGGTCGAAATCGTTCTGACGCAGCCCACGTTGAATACGCAGCCGGCGTAGGCTGGCACCGAAGGTCTTCTCTTCGGCCCGACGCTTACTCCGCAGCCGTTTCCGGTACTCGGGGTCGCATTCGTAAAAGATCGCATCGGCGGCAGCTTCGTATCGGCCCAAGCGTACGGCATGCCCGCTGTCGATAACTTCAAAGTCACTCGCGTCAATCTCGACGCCGGCCGTCGTCGGCTCAAACATCGAAAGTGGAACCGTCAAACGACCGAAGTCACCGCGGTAGACGGTAAGCGTGCCTGCCTCCTGATCCACAGTACCGCCGACAAGGTAATCCTCTGGGTGAGTGGTGCTCAAAACGTCAAGTAGCTCGCCGATGGGCAACCAGTGCTTCGGATCGTTTGTCCAAGCCACTGAGCGGAATAGATCCAACGCTGGAGCGAGGCTTTCCAGTCGGGGTGGCTCCAGGAAGATGAGACTGCCCAGACGATGCTTCGCGACACGATTCCGGATGGCTTCAGCGAGGATATCCGAGGCGGCATCCTGGTCGGACGCAAGCCAGTCTCCTGTCCCAGGAGAGAGAATTGCACTGTGGATAGCCGCTCGATCCCAGAGAAAACTGAACAGGTCACGATGTCTCCGAAGAACCCGCCCTCTGTGCTTCGAGACAACGAAAATGCGCTTAGCAGAAGCCAACTTCTTGCGCTCAAGTGTCTTCATCGTGCCTACCCTCTCGAAGATCTTGACTTTCCAGCATGCCTTTAGCTGCTTCGGAAGTGGAAGGGTGTAGGGCATGAGCGTCTCATCGCACCGTCGCCTTTCCAGGGGCTTCGCTTCTGGGAACCCTTCCCCCGTGGTTCGACACTTGAACTATGTCCTAATCGCGACGATTTGTAAAGAGGACATTCGGGGTGCAGGGCATAGGGGCATCAGGCTGCATCCAGCCTGCCCCGGATCCGCTTGGGAGCATATTGCCCTCCCCGAGCCGTCAGAGCGGGACAGGAACGAGCCTGGACGCAGGGAAACGGCATGGTTCAGATTGGCTGTGTTCTGGGTAACACCGTTGTGGCGGCAAGTTTGCAACTTGCCGGGACACCCCGGCAAG
>JBGQLF010001037.1:0-4557 GCA_041499985.1 Gemmataceae bacterium | reverse complement strand
CTCATGCTTTTACGGTTATTAATCGTATCTGCATCCGTTTTGACCATGCCAAGATCGCGGAAAGTTCAGCCAAGCAGGAGGAGGGGCGGGAACTAATCCGCAGGGCTTTGCAAGCCCGGGACGACCTGAACTTTTCCCCAGCCGACCGACCGTTCGCCGAGGCGCTGGCCGACACCCGCCCGCGCCAAGTAGCGGAGAAGCTTAGCAACGCGGTACGGCTCGACCCGCTGCATTTCCCCGCCAACGCCAGTCTGGTGGTGGTGCTGCTGGGCACTGGCGAGCTGGACGAAACTCGAGCCCAGAGCGATCGCATGCAGGGGTTTTTCCCGGACGCCTATCTGCCTACGTTTATCCGCGCGCTGGCCGATCTCATCGAAGGCAACCGCCCGGGGATGCGCAAGCATCTGGACGAACTGGCCACGCGTCTCGGCCACGACCGGGTGGCGGACATGAACCACATCCGCGGCTACTGCGAACTCCTGGCCAATGTGCTCGATCTGTTTGAGCGCTTCAATACCAACAAGGATGGTCTGGCTTTGGCCGACATGGTACAGCTTGGGCGCTGGTTCGGCACTCTGCAAAGCGAGAGGTGGCAAGCACTGGAGCCGATTGCTTTTCCGGTACCGACAGTGGGGGTGATGTTCCACTCGCTCGACTTGCTGGTAACGACCTACCTGGCGACCTGGACCATGAACCCCGATGCGGCGTTCCAGCGGCTCCAGGCGGCGGTCGAGGACAGCCCCGAGGCGATGTTCCTCGCCATGGCCGCCGCCAATCGGCTCGTTCCCGTCACCGGGATGATCAACCGCGCCGAGTTGCAACCGGCGCGCAAGTTACTACTCCAAGTGGGGCGGCTGAGCGAGGGGGCGGCGAACGCCCCGACCCTGATTCCACGCTCGCCGATCCGTTACCAGAGCCGCATCCTTTGCGGCATCGCCGACGTGTCATTGCTGAAGATCACCCCGGACCTGGGCAAAGAACACGTGGAGCGGCTCCGGAACAACCTTCGTCCGCTGATCGTTGGAGGCCGGCGGTGGAAAAACGATCGGCAAGAAGGGCTCAACCTGCTGCTCCAGATGTTGGTCTGCCCGCTCACCAAGGAGCAGGCGGCCGATTGGCAACCTGAAATGCCGGTAGGGGCCGAGGCCTACCGGCTGCGGAATCGGCATCTCTATCAGATCGGTCGGGCCTTAGTCGAGGATTGGTTGGAGGACGAACCGGAGAACAAAGCGGCGGCGAAGTGGCTCGACGAGTTGCGGAACTGGGCTCAGCAGCACAAGCTGGAGGAACCCGCATCCCAAGCTACCGCTCCCTGAGACACAGGGATTGTTGAGGAACCATTTCAAGAGTGGACATCGACGAGCCGCCGGGCTTGTCCTGCGGCTTAAGAGCGAGTTGCAACCACGCGATTACGGCGGCCATCGCCAACGGTCCCAAACGATCACTTTGCGCGTCGAGCGATCGACATCGAAAAGCACGGCAAGGGGCGCCTGGAACACAATACGCGTTCGATCAGCCCGCGCCTCGCCCAAGGTAACTGGATCGCGAGCCAAGGCGGCATCGATGGCATCAGCCGCCGCAGCGACCTCGTTACGGTCTGCGGCATGGTTCCAGAGGTTTGTGCTAGCTCCTGTTCGGCGGATGGCGACCATTCAACCGTGTAAGTCATTCTCGGCCGTGCCTTTGCCAGATCTCGGCCAAGGAACGCCCGCCTGTTTCACGGTGCCGGCGTTTCAGCTCTTCCTTCGAGTGGGGACTTTCGGCCGCCAGTGCGGTATAGAATAACTCCTGATAAAGGTCGGCCGGCAAGAAATGACCAACCGTGTGACCGGCTTCGTCACAGACCTCGACGGGTTCAGTGAGGCCGTTCAACCGGCGACGCAAATCGGCGTCGAGTGTTAACTTGCTCATACGCTGCCTCTCTTGCGCGAGGGGGAGCCAACCAACTCTCAGGCTAGCCATTGTAATTGGGAAGCCGTTATACCGCTACGTCTTTGCCAAGGCTTCGCTGGCTGGCTACCCTTAGCGCTCCTTGCTCACGGGGACCACGCCGGCCGCGGCAGGCGAGTCGGGCGTCATACCTTGCGGCGCTTCGAGCTTGGCGAGCACTACGCGGGCGGGCTTCAAGTCGGGTTCCTGAGTCAGGGCCTGGCGCAGCTTCTGCTTGGCCTCATCCATCTTCCCCTGCTTGGCCAGGATAATGCCGACATTGCCCTGGGCCTGCGCCGGATTGACGACCTTGACGAATGCCTGGTAGCTCTCCTCATAGCGTTCTTGCTGACCGAGCACCAGGCCCAGGTTGGTCCAGGCGCGCTGATGGCCAGCGTTAATCGCCACGGCCTGGCGCAGCCATTTTTCCGCCTCGGCCCAGTCGCCCCGCTCGTAGTAGAAGTAGCCAACATCATTGAGCAGGTCGGCATCGCGCGGAAACAGCTTCACAGCCCGTTTATACTCGGCCTCGGCCTTGGTGTAGTCGCACTGGCGATCATAGAGTACTGCCAGCCGCCGGCTCACCTGCGTAAGCCGCGGATTCTGCTGCCGGGCCTTCTCATATTGAGCGATCGCGTCTGTTTCGTAGCCGGTCTTCTCCAGCTCCTGGGCAGCCGCGAGACAAACCTCCCCGGCGCGTTCCGGAGGCAATTCGATCGGGGCCTTGGCCACGGGCTCCGATGGTTTGCCCGCTGTGAGCAGGTTGGAAACCGGAGCATGCAACGAAGCGCACCCGAGCGGCGCCACTAGCCCCAGTCCGAGCACTAGTGTGCTCCAAGACGGACGCTGGCTCATGGAAACATCTCCTGTCCCAGTGAGGAGTAAGGTGCAGGGCCAGTACCGAGTACCGAGTACCGAGTACTGAGCACTGAGTACCGAGTACTGAGTACTGAGAGGTTGTGAATCAATGCCCGACGTTGCGTTGCAAAATAAGGACTTACGTCACGAAAATGGTAAATATTTGTCCAACCCGTTGGGAGTCGCCGTAACTCCAATAATTCCAACGCGCGGTGGCCGGCCATAACGGGTTGGACGAATATTTACCGAAAATGGGGTTTGATTCACATCCTCTGAGCACTCGGTACTCAGTACGGAATTCTCTTCCCTGACCCCTACCCTCCACTCTTAGAACCCTCCGCGGAACCCGCCCACGCCGATGCCACCAACTCCACCCGCGCCGCCCCCACCAATGCCGGGGAAGCCGCCGCGAACGCCGCCGAAGGGCGTGACGCCAGCGCCGTAAGCGCCACCGCCCCGTCCGGCGCCAACGGTCAGGATATAAATGCGTTCGGCCTCTTCGCCAAACAACCCCTCGGCCTCGGGGAAGGCGACCAGGACCCGGAGCTCGGCATCGGGGATGTCGTTCAGTTTCAAATACTGAACGATCAACTGCCGACGGATTTCATTCAGCTCGCGATCCGCCGTGGGCTGGATGACCACGGGGAACGGGACCTTGCGCAGACGCTTGGTAACTTCGTTGAGGTGATACCGGCCATAAGGACCAAGCTCCCGACCGCCCAGGTACCATTCATGCTTGTAGAACACAAAGTCATCGGCTTCCGCCTTGGCACACTGCGCATCAAAGATGCTGTGCACGTGGCTGCCTGGAGGAAGGGGAATAGCACCCGGCGGCATGGTGGGACAACGATCCCGTCGCGACATGGCCATCGCGTTCACCGGGATTCCCTCCAGCGCCGTCGCCCCACAATTGGGTCCTGGACACGGCTGCGCCAGGGCATAGTTGTGGGCCAGCAATCCCGCCACCAACGCTCCCCCCTGTACGAGCCAGCTCTTGGGGGGTCGCTTTTTGTGATCCTTCATCTCTGCCTCCAATCAGGGGACAGAGAACAGAGGACAGAGAACAGAGGACAGAACTCCGAGTCCTCATTCCTGCCTTCTGTCTTCTGTCTGATGTCTTCTGTCTTCTGTCTTCTGTTTAGTGATGCCCGTCCGAGTGTCCTTGGGGACCGGTAATGTAGATGTCTTCGCAATGGCGATAGCGTTTCATCCGCTCGATGTCCGTCCGCACCGGACTGCGGTAGTCTTCAAAGCGCCGGCTCTCCATGCGCCCCAGCAGGTAGAACTCCAGATCGCCCGGTTCGAAGATGTCCGAGCCAGGCAAGGGTGGTACTTCGCATGGTTCGAGCGGGTGCACCAGTTCCGGAGTGATTAACACCACCAATTCTTGTTCCCCGGCCGAGGTGCGGTCGAAGCCGAAGAAGTGGCCCACCAGCGGCAGGTCGCCGAAGAACGGCACCCGGGTGACGTCCGCACCGAGGTTGTTCTGGACCAGGCCGGCCACGGCGAGCGTCTGCCCCTCGCGCAGCTCGACCGTGGTCTGGAAATTGCGCGTCGTCAAGCTCGGCACACCAGCGCCGTTGATAACCGTCTGAGCGGTGGACAAGTCGCGTGTGCTGACCTCCGAGGACACCGTCAAGCGAATGCGATCCTTGTCGGTGATGTACGGCGTAAAGGACAGCTGCACGCCGAAAGGCACAAACGCAACGCCCTGCAAGCCGGCGGCGGTGAAGCCGGTAATCTGGGGCACCGGGAACTGACCGCCGGCCT
>JBGQLF010001036.1:0-4561 GCA_041499985.1 Gemmataceae bacterium | reverse complement strand
GGATGTCTCCCTCGGTCTGGTCGAGCAACCGTTCGACCGCTCGGGCCGCGGCAATGGGCCAGGGCTGCTGTGCAGACCGAGGCTCGTGCAGCACTTCCACCGGGTGCAGCCGACCCTCACTGGCGACGACCGGACATCCGCCCAGGTAGGCCGAGATCGCTTCGACTGCCAGCGTTGCCGACATGACGACGAGGCGCAGCTCCGGGCGCACGGTCTGCTGCACCAGGAGAACCATCCCCAGGGCCAGGTCGTTGTCAAGGCTGCGCTCGTGAAACTCGTCGAAGAGGATGGCACTGACCGATTCGAGGTAGGGATCGTCTTGCAGCAGCCGCAACAGGATGCCCGGGGTGACCACGAGGATCCGCGTCTGCGGGCCGAACTGACGCTCGAAGCGAACTTGATAACCGACCTCGTCGCCCACTCGGCAACCTCGTTCCGTGGCCATGCGCCGGGCGGCTACGCGGGCGGCGAGGCGGCGCGGTTCCAGCACGATGATGCGTCCTGAAGTCGCCGAGCCTGCATCGAGAAGGGCCGGCGGCACGCGTGTCGTCTTGCCCGCGCCGGTCGGAGCTCGCAGCACGACGCACGCCTGCCGCCGCAGCGCGGCCAGCAGCTCCGGGAGAACCGGGTCGATCGGCAACAGTACTGGCGTCATGTCATTTGGCATCGGTCCTCTTGCCCAGATGCCGATCCGCGAAGTCGAGGAAGATCTTCCAGTCTTCCCGGGTCATCGAGTGCTTGCCCGGTCGGATGTAGTAGCCCAGCCGGCTGGCGACTAACTTTCCGGGTTCTGGCATCTGTGAGGCTGCCAGACCCTCGACGCCCAGGAACCGGTAGACCGGATCGGCCGCTTGCAACACCTGAAATTGTCCCTCCGGATTGGCCCAGGTGTCCTCGACGGCGTTGCTGAACAACACCGGCCGCGGCGCCACGAGAGCCACCAGGCTGTGCTGGTCGAACGGCAGCCGATCAGGCAGATTGTTGAACTCCTTGAAAGTGCCGTTGAACCAATGCGGAAAGCTATCGTTGATCCGCTTGACCGACTCGCCGATCTTGCCGCGACTCGGCGCGGTTCCGCCGCAGCCCGCCTGGAGCGGAATGGCCAGAGCAATGCGCTCGTCGAACGCGGCGGCCAGCAGGGCAGTCTTGCCCAGCCGCGAGTGGCCGACAACGGCAATGCGTTCCTTGTCCAGATCCTTGTCGGTGCACAGGTAATCGACAGCCCGATGCAGTCCCCAGGCCCAGGCGGCGATGGTGCCCCAGGCATGCGGCCCGGCTTGCGTCAGGCCTTGCTTGAGAAAATGGGGCTGAATCCCTTCGCGGACGTCGGGGCGATCCGGGTCGATATCCCCGCTGTAAAACGTGGCCACGGCGTAGCCACGATCCACCGACTGCTCCAGCTCCCAGACGTCGGTCTGGCTGCCTCGGCCCGCGTCGGTGGCCCGGTTCTTCTCCACGCCGGGATAGCGGTCATACATCCACACGGTTGGCAGCCGCACCGCCGGGTCCTTGACCAGGGCATGATTGCCGCAGAAGTTCAGGCCCACAAAGACCGGCGCCGGGCCCGGACGCTGGTTCGGCACGACCAGGAGCAAATGAATCCGCGGCACCTCGGGCGGCCCGAAAGCAATCGTCACTTCCTTCAGTGTCGCCTTGCCGTGGAAAGCCTGGCGATCCTCCCGTTCCACTTTGGCATCGAGCTTGGCCGGTGCGGCCGGCAGCTTGCCATACATGTAATGCTGGAACAGTTCCTTCAATTCCGGCCGGCGCTGGCGCAGCCACTGTTCCTTGCTGGTGACCCGCTCGCCGTTGAACAGCACGAGTGGATCGGGCAGCTCGGGGCGCACGGGCAATTGCGCCGCCGCGGGAAAGTCCGCCAAGGCAGGTGCCGTTCCCAATACTCCGAACATCGCCAAGAGGATCCCCTTTCTCGCTACCGCTGTACAGAGTGTGGATCGCATGGCTCGGAACCCCAGGTTGATGGCCGTGGTTGCGCAAGACGACGCGAGTATACCAGAATCCACGGGGGAAGAGAATCAAGCCGATCAGTCTGTGTTCTTTGAGTCTTTGCGGTTCCATTCTTCTTCTGCTCCTGTTCATGACCTGGAGAGTGTTGATACGACGTACCTTCTCCGTATGGTCGACGTAATCCACGCGCTTGGCGCGCGCACGTGCGACCCGGCGGGCCTGCGCGATGATGTGCTGCGGTTTCACACGCTGGCACACCGGATTATCAACGAAGGCCCGGATCTTCCTTCACCAGAGTCATTGCAAGAGCTGGCGATCAGAGCCGGCGACCTCGGCATGGAACTCGCCGAATGGGCGGATAAACTGCGCGCAGCGGTATCCGCGAAGTAAGGCATGGCGAAAAGCTCGGGCTTAAGCTACGATGTTCAAAAAGGCCGGCAAACGAAAGCCTTTGATTTACCACGTTGAGAAGGCGGGTGTGAAAATGCTGCGACCGGTCCGCAAGGGGATCATTCTTCGCGTGGGTCGTCGTATCGCTCTCCACCTCCTACTCGTTCTCGTTGTCGCGCTGGTCGGCGTTTGGAGATTCACTTCACTGACTTCATCCAGTCCGCATGCCGCGCCCGTGGCGGGAAATCGGCCCGACCGGGGCATCCTCGACAAGATTCTCCTTGACGCCATCCGCGACAGCGACAGCACGCAGGTGCAGCACCTGCTTCAACAGGGAGCGAATGCCAACGCTCGCGATGAAGCGGGTGACACCGCGCTCATGCGTGCCGCTCTGTACGCGGACGTGGAGCTGATGCGCGTCCTTGTCGAAAGCGGTGCGGAAGTCCATGTGCGAGGCGGGGATGCCACGGCCCCTCTCCTTCGGACGATCCACGATCTTGACAAAATGCGGCTTCTTCTCGATCGAGGCGCCCCGGTGGACGATCTTGCCATGGTCGCCGCTGCCAGCGTCCCGGGGTCCCGCAACGCCCTCGAGCTGTTACTCGCGCGCGGCGGGAATGGCCGCGCGGCCGTGCCGGCCTATACAGCGCTGATGGCCGCCGCGCTCAACGGCGACCTCGATGCGGTGAATTGCTTGCTCGATCACGGGGCCAACGTGAAGGCAAAAACGCCGACTGGTTTTACAGCGCTGATCGGCGCTGCCTTATCCGGCAACGCCAAGGTCGTCGCTTTGCTTCTGGAACGAGGCGCTGATCCCAACGCCGTTTGCGAGCTCGAAAGGGGGATCCTGCAAACGCCGGCCGGTGTTGCGGGGAGCATGGGACACGCGGATTGCCTGCGACTGCTCATGGCGGCAGGAGCCGACGTCAACGTCCAAGGAGGGCCTTTCAACCATAATGCGTTGCTCGGTGCCGCCACCACGCCGAGCAAAGAGACCGTGCATCTCCTCCTTGCCAAGGCCGACAGCAACGCGACGGATTGGAGCGGTAATACAGCGCTGGATTGGGCCGCACGCCGGGGGGAAACCGCTATTGTCAAAATGCTTCGTCAGGCCGGAGCCAAGCAGTCCAAGCCGCTTTCGCATTCGCAAGAGCCACTCGCGTCAGGGCGCCCACCGGACGCCAATTCGGCGCGGCGCGCCGTATCCGCAGCCTTGCCCCTGTTGCAACAAAGCGAGCAGACGATCACTCGGACCAGAAACTGCGTCAGTTGTCACCAGCACCCGCTGGTGGCGATGACCGTGGGCCTGGCCCGCAAGCATGGGTTCAACGTCGACGAGACCATTGCCAGCGAGGAACGAGCCCACGTTCTGAAGGACATGGGCGCCAGGGTTCGGCCGCTCCTGTTGGGAACGGGGATCGATCCGACGTTGTCGGTCCACGTGTTGGCGGGACTGGCCGCCGAGGACGAACCAGCCAGTCGAATCACGGATGCCCTCGTGCACTACCTCGTGCTTCGCCAACGAAAAGACGGACATTGGCAGCAGGAAAACTATCGCCCGCCAGATGAGGCCAGCGACTTCCAGTTTACCGCGCTCGCGGTCCGCGGGCTCCAGATCTACGCCTCGAAAGGTCGAAGCCGGGAAATCGCTGTGCGGATCGATCAGGCTCGACGCTGGCTGCAAAGCGCGGAGCCAACGGACACGACGGATAGGGTATTTCAATTGCTGGGCCTTGGCTGGGCCAAAGCGGAGCCAGAATCCATCACGAAAGCCGTCACGAATCTCGCGGGCGAGCAGCGCGAAGACGGCGGCTGGGCACAGTTGCCGACACTGGCAAGCGACGCCTACGCCACCGGTCTGGCTTTGTTTGCTTTGCACGAGGGAGGCGGCGTGGCCGTCGATCACCCAGCTTACCAACGCGGAGTCGAGTTCCTCTTGCGAACCCAGCTGGCGGACGGCTCCTGGTTCGTGGCCTCACGCAGCTTCCCCATCGTCGAGTATTCGAAGAGCGGCTTCCCGCACGGCAGGTCCCAGTTCATCTCCGCGTCCGCCACCTGCTGGGCGACGATGGCGTTGACATTGACCACGCCAACATCCCCGCATGTTCAATCGTCTGCGTCCAATTCGCGCCGAGCGCTTGGTGCGACGTCCAGGGGACTTGACGGTGACCATCACCCTCTGGCACCGAGCGCGGCTAGCGCT
>JBGQLF010001035.1:0-4564 GCA_041499985.1 Gemmataceae bacterium | reverse complement strand
GTTAGGGATGGCTGGACAGGTTCGGGGACAACGGGAACGGGGGCCGGTGGCACTGGCAGTGTTGGCTTCGGTGCTTCCGGCTCGCGCCGCAAACCGCGCGAGGGTAATACAGGAACCCGCTGGGGAACCGCAGGACTCATGCTCGGGCTCGGCTTGGGGGACTCGGCCAGCGCCACCCCTCCACCGCCCCGTTTGACCAATTGTTCAACGACATCGCGCTGGTCGGGATCCAGACTGCTCAGCTGGTTCTTGACGTCGATGCCGGCCTGGCGGCAAATGTCGAGCAAATCTTTGCTCTCCAGATTCAATTCGCGTGCCAAGGCGTAGATACGTACTTTCTCTTTTTGCAAGCGGAACTCCTATGCGGACAATCTGCGCGGTTCCCGAAAAGGCTGCGGGTCGCAACATCTCGCATTTGTTGTATTTTAACCGTCTCCCGATTCTTGAAAAGAGAATCCTTCCTTTCCAGCAAAAATCTTCCCAAGTCAGGGATCGGAGATCAGGGATCAGGACTCAGGGATCCGACCCGAGCACCTGATACCTGGGTCCTGCTACGGTGCGGTCTCTGAATGATCCTTGTCTTCCTCCCGGGACGGCGCCAGGTCGCCGAAAACCTGCGCGGCGTTGAGAGTTTCTTCGGTTTTTGTCGTCGCGCCAGGCCCGAACAGGCTTTCGACAGTCGGTTTGGCGGGCTCCGGTGTGGGCAGGCTCCCTTCCCCAAGCAGAGCCGCAGCGCGCTGGGCGGAGCGGGACGGCGCTTCGGGGGCTGGCCCCCGCGCGTCGGCCTCAGCCTTGGCCAAGCGGTTTTCTTCCTCCACCCGTTCGGAGGCCTCTTCCGCGAAAGCGATCATCTCTTCCGCCTGGTCTTCGGTCACCCCCGCTAGCTCCGCCAGCTGCGCAGGCTCCAGGAAGGTCAAGTCATCATAGGAGAGAAAGCCTTCCTCGATAAACGACTCGACCAGCTCATCGGTCATGCTCGGCAACTGCCGGAACCAGTTTTCAGCCTTCTCGATTCCCTCATTGAGCTCATCGTGCGTCATGATCTCGATATCCCAGCCGACCAGCTTCGACGCCAAGCGCACATTTTGCCCACGCCTGCCAATCGCCAAGGACAGTTGGTCTTCCTTGACGAGCACAATGGCCCGCCCCAGCCGCGGATACAGGAAAACCTCTTCGATCTGGGCCGGCTGGAGCGCGTTGGGGATCAAGACCTGGAGCGAGTCGTTCCACCGCACGATGTCGATCCGCTCGCCGCCGAGTTCATCGACGATGTTCTTGATGCGGCTGCCGCGGACGCCGACGCAAGCACCGACACAGTCGACTTTGAGGTCGATGCTGGAGACGGCGATTTTGGAACGGTAGCCGGCTTCGCGCGCCAAGGCCTTGATCTCAATGGTACGGTCGGCGATCTCCGGAATCTCGTTTTCGAACAGCCGGCGGACGAAATCGGGATGCGTGCGCGACAAGATGATTTTGACGCGATGGCCAACCTTGCGCACCTCCAGCACCACCGCCTTGACCCGCTCGCCGACATGGTGCGTCTCACCGGGGATCTGTTCGCCGCGCGGCAAGATCGCCTCCGACTTGCCCAGGGTCAGCAGGGCGGCTCCCCCTTCGAAGCGCTGCACGGTACCGTGCACCAGATCGCCCTTCATGGCGGCGTACTCCTCGAAGATCGAGTTGCACTCCGCCTCACGGATCTTCTGGATCATGACCTGCTTGGCCGACTGGGCGGCGATGCGACCGAGCAACTCCGGTTCGATCACCTGCGTACCCTTGTGCGCGTGGATGACACCCGATTCGCGGTTGATCGTGATGACGATCTCCTCCTCCTCGCCGTAGTGCTTCTCCGTGGCCAGTTGCAGCGCAGCTTCGATCCCCTCAAAAATGACTTCCTTCGGAATATTTTTCTCGCGGTGCATCTGGTCCACAATCCGCAACAGGTCGGAGCCGTTCATCGTTAGCCCTCAGCGGTCAGCCATCAGCGCTCAGCAATCAAGAACCGGCGCGCGCGGGTCAGCGACTGCCAAAAACAAAAAAAGTGGGAACCAGTCCCACTTGTCTGCCTCCACGGAAGCGAGCCACCCTTGCGGGGCGCCCTTCCAGGAGCGCACGGGGTCTGTCATCCAGCCGGCCTCGTTTTATTATATAGAGCCCGACCACTGGCGCCATCAAACAAATGTGCCCGGTGCAGGTTCATTGTGATCTCCACGGTCTGCTCGGGGGTCAGCCCGGGTCGGTTTATCAGGTGAGCCGTCATCAGACAGCCCCGCCGCCGTAGCGTCACCAAGTAGGCTCCGCCCAGGCTCTCCACCAGGACGACTTCCATTGCTTGGGTCGTCCCAATACTCTTGGTCGACGCCAGCTGCACATCTTCTGGGCGTATTCCCAACGTCACCGGCTGGCCGGCAAAAGGAGCCCAGTCCGCGGCTACCTCGTCGGGAACGGGGAAGGACCAACCGGCTGCGGCGAAGGAAAGCTGATGCTGTTCGGATAGCAGACATCCTTCCAGGAAGTTGATCGAAGGCCAGCCGACAAATCCCGCCACGAATCGGTTGCCCGGCCGCTCATAGATGGCCGCCGGTGTGTCGGCTTGCTGGATCCTTCCCCGGTCAAGGATGACCAGGCGGTCTGCCAAAGTCAGGGCCTCGACTTGGTCGTGGGTGACATAGATCATTGTTGCGGGAAGACGGCGATGGAGCAAGTGCAACTCGCGGCGCAGCTCCGCGCGCTGCCCGGCATCGAGATGGCTGAGTGGCTCATCGAGCAAGTAGACCGCGGGTCGCCGCACCAGGGCTCGCCCCAGTGCGACGCGCTGTTGCTCGCCGCCGGAAAGGTGTCTGGGCAGACGGTCCAGGAGGTGTTCGACTCCAAGTGAACGGGCGGTCTGGGTGACGCGCTCGGCGAACTCGATGTCTTGCCGCCGAACTTGGTCCCAACCCTCCGGCTGGAAGCAGCGCAGGAGGACGCGCCGGAGTCGGCCCATCGGCCGACGCACGGCCAGGCCGAAGGCCAGGTTGCGTCGGACGTTCCAGTGCGGATAAAGAGCGGGGCGCTGGAAAACGAGAGCGACATTGCGGTGTCGTGGGGCCAAATCATTCACCACGCGTCCTTGGATCTGGATCTGGCCCCGTGTGGGCTGCTCCAGTCCCGCAATCAGGCGCAGCGTGGTGGTCTTACCGCATCCCGACGGGCCGGCCAGGACGACCAGCTCTCCGTCGTTCACGCGCAGGCTCAAGTCGATCACTCCACGCACCCCATTGGGGAAAACCTTCTCAATTTGCTCCAGCGCCACCTCTGCCATGGTTGACCGCCTCCGCCATCACGGGAGAACCCCGGCCGATGCACCACCGTTCAAGTTAGACAGTCCCAGGCCCGCGTCCCAGCTCATTACTTAAATATTTGAACACTTTTTCAGATGTAGATTGATCAGCCAGTTCCAGCCAAGGACAAGAAATCGCGCCGGGGGCCTGGAGATTTTATATGTACATCAGTATAATAGAGAAGGAATCACGGAGTGGAGTTCTTTGAGTCTATCTGGCTATGGACAATCGCACGATCGCACAACGCTTGTTGGACTATGCCCAGTACCTCGAAGCGCGCGAGGCGAACCTCTACCGAGTGCGCGCCTATCGCCGAGCCGCCGAAACAGTGCTGAGTCTGGAGCGTCCGGTCAGCGAGATCGTGGCGTCCGAGGGGCGCACGGGTCTGGAGAGGCTGCCGGGCATCGGTTCTCATTTGTCCTTCACCCTCGAGGATCTGGTCCGTACCGGCCACTTTCACACGCTGGATCGGCTCCGCGGGTGGATCGATCCGGAACAGTTACTGACCAGCCTGCCTGGGGTGGGCACTCAGATGGCGCGACTCATCCATGACCGCCTGGGGATCACCGCCCTTGAGGAGCTCGAACAAGCCGCCCATGACGGTCGCTTGAATCAACTCGGTGTGGGCACGAAGAGGCTGCGAGCCATCCAGGATGCCCTGGCGGTCCGACTGAGTCGTAATCGCTTGCACACCCGCGGGGACGGAGAGCCGGTCCTGACGGAATTGCTGCATGTCGACCAGGAGTATCGCGATGCCGCCGCCGCCGAGCGCCTGCCCACTATCGCGCCGCGCCGATTCAACCCGGAGAACAAGGCCTGGCTCCCCTTTTCAGAATTCCGTCGGGGTGGGTGGCGTTACCGCGTTCTGTTCTCGAATACCGCCCTGGCACACCGGCTCGGCCAAACACATGATTGGGTCGTGATCTACTTTTTTGAAGGCGCCGGTTCTTCGGGGCAGCGCACCATCGTCACAGAAACACGCGGCGATCTGCGTGGCCGACGAGTAGTTCGTGGCCGCGAGCAGGAATGCCGGGAATACTACCAGAAGGAGGCAAGGGGTCAGTCGTCAGCGGTCGGAAAAGAGGGAACCGTATCGAGTACTCTAGGAGTCCGTCCGAGTAATCACCCTCCTGTACCCCAGGATTGCCCAAATGCAGCTGGGCGAAGACAATAGTAGCTGCCAAGTGATTCCGCATCCCCATCGCCGTTGAGGAGCTACTGGGATGGACCACACAGCTGCC
>JBGQLF010001034.1:0-4571 GCA_041499985.1 Gemmataceae bacterium | reverse complement strand
GGCAGCCCCATCCCTGGCCGGAAGAACGAACGCTTGGGACGTGCTCCCGTCATCACGGAAGCCCAATCCGCCAGGAACTCGACTCCCCGCCGCCGGGTCACCTCGGCCCAGGCATCCAGGAAGATCGGATACTTGCCGAGAAATTGGGCCAGCTTCTTCGACCACCTGAAATCCCAGCCGAAGGACTGCATCCACCCGTCCTGGTAGCGTTTGAGAAAACCGGCCCGGAAATCTCCGATCGCGAACGCCTCGGCCAGGGTCTGGGCTGCGATCTCCGCGGCGTCCATGCCGTACTGAATGCCTTCCCCCGTCAAGGGATCGATATGGCCGGCCGCGTCCCCGACAATCAGCAGATGGTAGGCATAGCTGCGCGGAATGCCTCCCAGGCGGAGGCCCGCCCCCCGCATCGGTTCCAGTTGAGCCCGCGGCCCGAGAGCCTGACTGACGTACGGGTCCTGGCGGGCAAGAAAGTGGTGTAACCGTTTCAAGTCGGCCGGGCCACACTTGCCTCCGGGAATGAGGTAGCAGGCGAAATTGAACTCTCCGCCGGCCTCGCGGAACAAGGCACAATAGCCGGGCAATAACTGCGCCGGATAAAACACCACCCCATCGGCATCGAAATCCGATGTGCCCGCCTTGACATAGGACCGACTACAGACAGCGTCGGCTGCCGTGTGCACCAGGCCCAGCGAGCGGGCCAGGGAGGAGGAAGCTCCATCCGCCGCCACCAGGACGCGGGCGCGATAGCAAGGTTGCTCGGCCGATTTGGCGTGTACCGTCCAGCAGCCATCCGGGGCGGAAAACGTGGCGCCCGCGACGGCGTAGTTTTCGACCAGGTACGCCCCCGCCTGCGTGGCCGCCCGGGCGACTTTTTCATCGAGGACCTTGCGCTTGATGGCAATGACCAGGGAACCCTCGGTATGCTTGGCCGAATTGCCGACAAAGCGAATCCCGCTGGGACTGACGAAGCCCCCAATCTCGGCCCACTGACCCTTCTTTTCGGCCAGGATGGCCTGGAGCGCGCCCATGCGCCGCAGGTGGACCTGGGCCCGGCTGCACACGGCATCGCCACACAGCTTGTCGCGCGGAAACTCCTTCCGCTCCAGCAGCAATACGCGTTTGCCTTGCTTGGCCAGGTAATAGGCACAGGTGGCCCCACTGGGACCGGCCCCCACGACGCAGACATCATAAACCCCAGATAAGCTGGCACTCACGCTACTGTCTCCCGCCGAGCCGCAACCGGCTCTAATAGAGGAATGGAATCATCCGAAACCGCGCCCGCTGGCAATAAGCCGCCCACAGGTCGCCGTACTTCGCCCGACATCGTTTCTCATCGCGCCAGGCTCGGTGGGCGAGGAGGACCGTCAGCCACAGCGGCAGCAGATACGGCACCAAGGAACTCGCGCCACAGGTGAGCGTCCAGGCAAAGTACAGGCACAGCTCGCCGGTGTAATTGAGCTTGCGGCCGATGCCCCAGAACCCCGACGCCAGGAGCTTGCCCCCGATGGTTTGGGCCGGCTTGCCCCAGATGTAGGTGCCGGGGTTCGTCTTAAACTGGTGTTTCTGTTCGTTCGCGCCCCGAAAGAGGACAAAGCCGATCAGGTACAGCGCCACAAGGCCCAGGGCCGCGGCCCAGGGCAACGGCTCCCGCTGGTCCACCAGGTACCAGCCGGCCAGACTGTAGAAGAATGGCACCAGCACATAGTCACCCCAGACCAGCATCCAACCGAAGCGCTCGACGACGATGTCCCAGGTATGAAGCATGCCGTATTCGAACTGGAAGTAATTCAGCACATAAGCCAGGCAAAATAGCTGATAGAGCCACATCCGCAAGGTAACCACGCCGTGGACCTGGTACTGGAGGAAAGCAAACGAGGCGTTAAGTAGACAAAGCCCCATCAAGGATGGCCGGTAGGAGAAAAGTTTCAGATCCACCCCCAGCCAGGTTGGATTGATCTGGGTGCCGTAGAACAGTTCGCACACGCTCTGGCCCAGGCTGGGGCGACTCGTTGCGTCGCGCCGGTCACGATGGCGGCGCCCCTGGAGAAACAGCAGCACACTCAGCGCACAGGCGAAAGCGTTGGCCACAAGGAAGAACGACCAGAAGTGCTGCACGAGGATCGCCAGGGAAAGAAGCTTCAGCCAGATGTCCCCGGCAACGAGGACCACGAGCAGGCCAAAGATCCCCAGCCCGTTCAGTTTGTACGGGCGGCGACTGCCATCCGGCAGGACAGGCCCTTCGCGGACCGGTCCCGGCAGGAGGATAGAGCCGAGGAACAGTGCCGCGACAAAGCCCCCCAACAGGAGCGCCGCCAGGCCCAGACTATAGAAACTGACCGGTTCCACGCTTAGCTCTCCGACCCTACTCGTTGCCGAGAGTGGTTCTTCTCGCAGATGGCGCTCGTTTCTGGGGTCCGTCTCGGCACCAGGCCGTGCTGGTCGCGTGACTTTAGGTCCTCGCGGAAGCGTTGGCTGATGGCCCGGAAGGCGTCGTAAGCCAGATACAGGTAGCCGAGCAGCCACGGCAGGTTGGGCACGATGAGCATGCAGAAGAGGTAGAAACTGCGCTGCTGCATGCCGGCGTATCCAGAAAGGTGGGACGTCCAGAAATACAGAATCACCGAATAACTCAGGTAGGCCCCCAGGGTTAATTGCAGGGCGTAGCGATACGGCTTGCGTTTTAGGATCGCGTACATGAGCCAGAGGTTAAGCCACTGGGTGACGAAGACGTTGAGAGTTTCCAGTCCCAAAGTGAAGGGCGTGACTTGATCGTAGTATGCGCTATCGGCTTCCCCATAGAAGCTGAACCAATAAGCCAGCAGATCGGTCTGCGAACGCGCCACGAGCTGATCGGCATGAAGCACCCAGTAGAGTTCCAGGGTGCAGGCTGCCAGGAAAAAGAGGCCCAGCATGCCGAGGATCAGCCAGTCTTTGCGCGGCAGCGGGGGAGCAGTCATAAACAAGTACCTCCCAGCACCCAACAATCGTATGCGACCTGAGCCCGACGCGCCAGCGAGGAGTTCACTCGTCCCTCGCTGGCGCGTCGGGCTCAGGTCACATCGGAAAGGGACACGCCGGTCGAAGGCGCACTGCGGACGCGGAGCAAGAGCGGCAAGTTACCAACCACCAACCAGCTCAGCCAT
Organism: Gemmataceae bacterium; assembly: GCA_041499985.1. Taxonomy (GTDB): domain Bacteria; phylum Planctomycetota; class Planctomycetia; order Gemmatales; family Gemmataceae; genus JBGQLF01. Next base: position 1,428 of record JBGQLF010001034.1, on the reverse strand, counting down.
TCACCAAAACTTTTCAAGGCGCGGCCCGTGTCGAGCGGCCGACAATAATGAACACGGTTTTGAAGGATCTGCCAGATGGCGAGTGTCATCACTTTCAAGAACGCACAGTTGAATTGCATCAGATCGGTTTCCTCACCCGCGAGCAGCCGCATGGTGCGGCGACAGTCGGCAGGGGCCTGCTGCCACATCTGGTAGACCGCGCTGCGTATGGCCACGGTGCCGGCGTCGTCGCGCGTGAACATCTGATACAGACCGATGGCGAGCAATTCCGCCACGCCGCTGCGCGCGCTGCGCACGCGCCGGTAAGCGTTCAGGCTCTTGCTGCTGGCAAGGCAGTATCCGTCCTGGAAACCGAGCGTCATGCCCACCGCCGTCAGGGGATGGAAATGGCCGACGGCGTCGCCGACCAGGGCAAGGCCCGCCCGGCCATAATGCACGCGGGGCCGCCATTGATTGGCGGTCCAGGCGACCGGTCGAGTTTCCAGCGCACTCCGAAAGGCCGGCAGGAGCGCCCGGGGCAGTACAGGGCTGTAGGCCGTCCACAGGTAGGCGGCATCGTTCTTGGGCTGGCCGTGCCGCACGGGCACATCGAGGCAGACCCGCACTTGATGGGGGCTGATCCGGCAGACGAACACCGGGCCAAGACCACCCAGGAACACGTGTCCGTATCCCTCACAAGGCAGTTCCGCGTCGTCGAGCAACAACCCAGCCATGTGCGAGAGCAAAATGCGGTCATCCGCCAGTCCGAGGGAACGGCGCGCCAGCGAGGCGCGGCCGTCGGCGCCCACGAGGAGCTCGGCGGAGAGGGTCGTTGTCCCGGCACTGCCTTCCTGGGCGAACTGGAGCCGTTGCCCCTCGATGCCCGTGACGCGGACGCCCGGGAGCAGGCGGATGAGCGGATGCGTGGCGGCAGCTTCGCGCAGCGTCGCCACCAGGATCCGATGCTCACAGGTCCATCCCAACATGCCGTCCGGGTAGTTGAGGCGAATCGGCGGACTATCCGGTTCGGAAAAGACGACAAAGCCCTGCCCCGGAGGATGATCCACAGCGGCCCCAATCCGCTCGAGGCCGAGGCGTCGCAGGATCTGCACGCCACAGGGGTGCAGCCATTCGCCCGCCATGCGGTTGGGGGCCTGCGACTGGGCTTCCAGCAACACGACCCGGGCGCCGCGTTGCGCACAGGCGAGGGCGGTGACGCAGCCCACAGGCCCGGCACCGATAACGGCGACGTCCGGGAAAGTCCACATGTGCGTCTCGGATCGGTTGGGGAATAGAGCAGTCTTCCGCCTGGAGCAACAGCCAGGCCGGCTAGTGGCCCTCGCCATAAGTTATGCAACAAATTCGGACCATGGGTATGCTGGAGATAGCCCTGGGTCCTGACGTCGGAGGTGGCCCCATGCGTGGACGCAAGCCTCGCCCTCTAACCGT
>JBGQLF010001033.1:0-4572 GCA_041499985.1 Gemmataceae bacterium | reverse complement strand
TTGGTCCGCAAGGCGATGCACCTGGAAGATTACATCACGCCCCGGCACGTCGATGCCATGACCAAGCTGGTCCTGGCCACCAGCTGCCTGGTGGGGTTGTCCTATGCCATTGAATTCTTCACCGCTCTGTATACCGGCAATCCCTACGAATCCTTCACCTTCCTCAATCGTGCCTTGGGGCCCCTGGGTTGGGGCTTTGCCATCATGGTGGCCTGCAACGTCCTCATCCCCCAACTGTTCTGGCTGCGCCGGGTTCGCCGTCATCTCCTCACGGTTTTTGGGATTTCCATTCTGGTTAATGTCGGTATGTGGATGGAGCGGTTTGTCATTATCGTCACGTCGTTGGAACGCGATTTCCTGCCGTCGAGCTGGAGCAGTTACGTTCCCACGTTGATCGAGATTGCCACGCTGCTCGGCAGCTTCGGCCTGTTTTTCACTTGCTTCCTTCTCTTTTGTCGTCTCTTGCCGGTGATTGCCATGGCCGAGGTCAAGGGGGTTTTGCCAGGCAAACAGGGAGGCTTCCGCAGCCCCCCGGTGCCAGAGGGGGTGCAGCCATGACCCAGAGGATCGTCTTGGCGAGTTTCGTGCAGGAGGAGGATTTGCTCAGAGCGGTTCGGGCAGTCCAGGAGCGGGACTGGAATATCGTTGATGTCTATACTCCTTATGCCGTGCACGGCCTGGAGGAGGCGCTGGGCTGGCCTCGTTCCCGGCTGCCGATGGCCTGCTTTCTGGGTGGGGCGACCGGGGTTGCCCTGGCCTTGTGGTTCCAGTTCTGGACGACAGCGTGGGATTGGCCGCTGAACGTGGGCGGGCGGCCCTGGAACTCCCTGCCGGCCTTCGTGCCAGTGGTCTTTGAGAGCATGGTCCTGTTGGCCGGATTCGGCCTCGTCTTCGCCTGGTTGTTTCGCTGCCGGCTCTACCCCGGGAAAAAGGCCTCGCTGCCTCTGGCAGGTTTGACAGATGATCGCTTTGTCGTGGTGCTTCGCGACCCAGGTCCGGCTGTCGCTGCTGGGGCCGTCCAGCAGTTGTTGCACGACTGTCATGCCGTTGGCCTGGAAGCGCGCGACGAGGAGGAACAGCAGTGACGAGCAGAAGCTGGGTAAACTTGGTGCTGTTTCTGACTTTGTTGTCCACGGCGGCAGCTAGCTGGATCGTCCCAGAAAGGGACGTGAGCCGGCCGAACTACGACTTCTTGCCCGAAGCGCAGATGGCCTACTCGGTTGCTTACAGTTCGTTTTCCCCCAATCCCAACTTTCCGGACGGCCAGACCCTGCGCTCGCCTCCCAGCGGCACGATTGCGCGCGGCCAGTTGCCGCTGCACTATCAGCCGACACCGGAAGATGCGCTGCGAGCCGGCCGGGAACTGCGGAACCCTTTCTTGGAGAGCGATGAGTCCCGGCAGCAGCGGGGAAGCACTGTGTTTGCCAACTTTTGCCACGTCTGTCATGGTCCGCTTGGCGAAGGGAATGGCCCGGTGACGCAACGGGGCTTTCCCCTCCCGGCATCGCTGCTGGCGGACCGGGCTGTTCAGATGAAAGACGGCCAGATGTTCCATGTGCTGACCTACGGCCAAGGGCGGATGCCCGCGTTTGCGACCCCGCTGTCGCGCGAAGACCGCTGGAGTGTGATCTTGCACGTCCGCATGCTCCAGGGACCCTACGCTCCGAGCGCCGTGCCGTCGCGTTCTCAGGAGGTGGTTCGGTTGTTCCGGGAAAACTGTGCCGCCTGCCATGGGGAAGATGGTACCGCCAACCACATTCGCAAAGTCTTGCCCATGATCCCCGATTTCACCAGCTTGGCCTGGCAAATGTCTCAACCGGAAATGGCTATCGTCAATCAAATCGATTATGGTTCGCTTCCCCTGATGCCGGCCTTCCGTTATAAGCTGCGGTCGGACCAGATTCTCAGCCTGGCAGTTTATGTGCGTTCTTTCGCCAGCCATCCGGCTGGTCTGCCGATCTCTGCCTCGTCGCACCTGACGGCGGCGAACATCTACGGCACCTATTGCTTTGCCTGCCACGATACCACCGGCAGCGGCAATCCGCTGATTCGCCAAGCGATGCGGGAACTTCCAGACTTCACAGCGGTTACCTGGCAACAATCCCGAACGGACGCCGACTTCGCCCAATCGATCTTGCTCGGCAAGGGAAAGTTCATGCTGCCGATGAGTGACAAGCTGGGAAGCGTCGATGTGAAACAAATGGTGGCCCTGGTAAGGGCTTTTCAAGGCGGAAAGCAAGTCATCCCGGTGGAGGCTCCCAAGCTGCCGGGGCCCCCTGCGCCCGTTACGGTGGCGCCGCCATCCACGATTCTCTCCACGCCCGTTCCCGAAGCCCCCAAGGTTGAGCAACTTCTGGTGCCTCTGCCGGGAGAAACGGCTGCCAGGATTCGCATCGGGGCCAACATTTTTCGTCAATACTGTATGGTTTGCCACGGCACGGACGGGACAGGAACCAGCATGCGGCCTGTTCTGCCTCCTATCCCAGACTTCACCAGCCCGACCTTCCATAAAGAGCATAGCGATGTTCAGCTGATGGTCAGTATCATGGATGGCAAAGGAACCTTGATGCCTGCCAATCGTGGCCGGATCACCGAGGATCAGGTGGCCGACCTGGTGCCGTACCTTCGTGCTTTCGGCCCGAGATTGCTCATCAGCAAATCTCAGGTTTCGGACTCCGAGTTCGAGAAATCGTTTCGCCAACTGGAGCAGCAATGGAATGAACTGGAAAAGGAGCTACAGAAAACCAAGGTACGACCCTAGTCCGTCGGCAATTCGCGTCGTGGGACGGATTCCGATCCGGTCGAACAAAGCACGGGCGGACCACCACCGAGCGAGGAACGACAATGATTGCGGCTGAGTTTACCTATCGTCTGCCGGCAAAGGCGGTTCAGCTGTTCCAGGTCTTGGTGATCTTGGGCGGCGTCGTGCTGGCGGCGGGATTGTTCCTGGCGCCGCAGCGCACCTGGATCCATGTTTTGCTGGTCAGCTACTACCTGGTTGGACTGGGTTTGGGCGGACTGTTGCTCGTGGCCTTGCTGTACGTTACTGGCGCTCGCTGGGGAGTACCCTTGCGACGCGTGCCCGAGGCCATGACTTCGGTTCTGCCAGTGGCCGCGGCAGGTTTGGCCGCTGTCTTGCTTTGCCGGCCTTCCTTGTATCCCTGGTCGCTGCCAGATTACTCCCACGCCTCCGAGTCCCCGTTGCAGCACCTCTGGCTGAGCCGCGCCTTTTTTCTGTTCCGTTCCTTGGCCTACCTCGTTCTGTGGCTGGCTTTCGCCGCGGCCATCGTGCGCACCTCCCAGCGCCAGGACAGGGACGGCGGCTTGGCTCCAACCTGGAGAAACATCCGGCTGTCGGCCGCCTTTCTTGTGGTCTTTGGTGTCACTTGCTGGTTGGCCAGTTACGACTGGATCATGTCCCTGGAACCAAAGTGGGCCAGCACCATATTTGGGATCTATAACTTTGCCGGTCTGTTTCTGAGCGGTCTGGCAGCGGTCATTCTCCTGGTACTCTGGTTACGGCGGCACAGTCCCTTGCAGCCCATCGTCAACGATAATCACCTGCACGATCTTGGGACTCTTCTTTTTGCCTTCAGCAGCTTCTGGATGTATACCTGGTTCTGCCAGTACCTGCTGATCTGGTATGTCAACAACCCCGAGGAGACGGCCTACTTGCAGCGTCGCTGGCACGGGACTTGGCCGGCCTTTTTGTTTCTGGATCTGGTCCTCAATTGGGGCCTTCCGTTCCTCGTGCTCCTGTTCCGGGCCGCCAAGCGCAATCCTCGTGTCCTGGGAACCGTTGCCGTTGTGATCCTCGCCGGACGCTGGGTGGATCTCTTCCTGATGATCCTGCCTTCGCAGGGGGATGCCGTGGCGGTCCCCGGAGCGATCGAGGTGGGACTGCTGCTGGGCATGGCCGGACTTTTTGCCCTGGCCGTCTTCCGTGCCCTCAGCAAGGCATCTCTGGTGCCCCTCCATGCCCCGATCGGGTTCGAGGAAGGGCATCCCACAGCCTGAGTCGGAGCGGTGCGTGTCGCACTCGCAACGGGCTGCGCGGATCGAGCCCCATGAACACGCCGGTAGCCTGCCGGCCCTTTTCAAACCACCCCTTGTATCCAGCCCGCCTGTGCGAACAAGTCTCCAGGTTGTTCTCTAACCCGGGAAGTAATCTGCTTGCACAAACGGAACGGTTAGAGAGCAAAGTAGGGGGATCTCCGCAAAGAGCGGTGCTTACGATTGGGCAGCAAGAACGGCTGGAGCCGATAATAAAACTGTGCGTCGCTTTGCCGGGAATCTCAGCCCCACAGGGATCGGGCTGGATACCTTGGGGGAAATGCATCAATTCGCGGGAGAAAAACCATGAAAGTGAAAACCTGTTTCTGGCGGCGTATCCTTGCCACTGGTGGGCTGGGAACCTTGCTCACCGCCAGTATCGCACTGATTCCCGCCACGCCACGTACTCTCACCGCATCTCCCCTGGGGTGGTGGTGGAACCGCCATGGCGGCTGTGCGCCCACTTATGGCTGTGGCTTCTGCGAAGAGCCGCCGAGCGACGAGCTCGGCGGAACCTGG
>JBGQLF010001032.1:0-4578 GCA_041499985.1 Gemmataceae bacterium | reverse complement strand
CTCGCACCGAACGCTCGTACCACCAGCAGCTAGCCACTACCTCCGGCCTGGACCACTTGACGAGTTCGGTTCCGCTAGCGTACGTTCTCCGATACGGAGTTGTCGGGCCGACCAACCCTCGGAAGGAGGCGATGGCCGCGAACCTCGAGTTCTTTCCGGTGGTCCTTACCGTCAGGTCAGGCGCCGGAGGGTTTCGGTCATGAAGCTCGATTACGTACCGCTGTTGCGGGTCCAGCGGGAAATTCAGGGCATCCCGCGCAGTCGGAGACGCTTTCACCAGTACCTCCGCACCATCTTCAACCGAGACGGGAAGGTGATCGAGCTGCTCCCGCTCCTGATCGCCAATCCGATGGCCAAGGATCACGTGACCGCCTTGCTCGATGCGCTACTGGCGCTGGACGCCGATGGAGTCGCGGCCCAGGCGGCCTCCGAAGCTTCGGCCCAGCTATCGGATGTACTGGGGGATTTCAACGCCGCTCTCGTGGTCGCCGACGACCTGCTGGGCGGGTGGACCAACCGCTACGCTGATGAGTTCACCCTCCGTTTCCGATGCGGACCGCTTCCGCTCGAGGGGCTGCCCCGTTTTTTGAAGCGCTGCTGGATTTACGGCGTGCTCTGGAGCAGCGAGGCCGCCACGGAACTGGCCGCGCGGGAGGCGATCCTCACGGCCGTTTACCGGATGGCGTACGTCCAGCGGAATGGTGCCGCCCGCACGCTCCGCGACATGATCAACCAGGAGGGAAAGGTCATGGCGCTGGCGGGCTGTACCGGACCCGTCCTCGATGCGGAGGACATCGCCTACACGCGCGAGGTGCTTGTGCCCTACCTTGACGCGGACGACATGCGGACCGCCATCGAGTGTCTGTTCGGAGATGCGGCGGGCCGCACCCTGGGGTTCACGCCGCGCGGTCTGAGTCCGTGGGCAGGCCTGGCGCTCGCCTTGCACGATGCCCGGTTTCCCAAGGAACAGTCGGGGAAGGCGACGGACACTACAGGAAGATGTGGTTGAGCCGTTGGAGTTCTGCCTTGTGGGTTAGGATTCCGATCCTGACGTCAGGATCGGAATCCTAACCCACAAGGCAGAACTTGACCAGTTCGGCTACAGAAGCGAGGCAGTGCGAGGGCTACGCCCAACGCCAGCGTTGCCTTCCCTCGACGCGCAACGTCCGACCTGATAGGCTACCTTTCTTCATTCCTGCTGGGGTTTCCGCTTGGCGTTTTTGCGTGGGAGGTCGATCTTGGCTCTGCTCTCGTTCACCATTCCGGAGCCGGCTGAGCCGGTCAGTCGGGTGAAGCCGCGCCGCAGCTGGCGGGCCAAGATCGGCGATGCCTTCCGCGGGCTGAAGCTGGGAGTGCGCGGGCATTCCAGCTTCTTTGTGCACTTCTTCTTTGCCGCTCTGGTCCTGGCCGCCGCGATTGTGTTGCGCTGCGACCTCGTCGAGTGGTGCTTGCTCCTGGGCTGCATTGGCATGGTGCTGATCGCCGAGCTGTTCAACAGTGCCATCGAGACCTTGTGCCGTGCTCTCGAGGAGCCGGCGCGCTCCCGGGCCAAGCCCTGCCTGGACATTGCTGCTGGTGCCGTGCTGCTGGCCAGTATCGTCGCGACCCTGATCGGGAGCTTGGTCTTTCTGGCCCGCCTGGCGGCGCTGTTAGGACCTCCCGGGCTGTCGTGATAGCGGCTAGAGAAGCAGCACCATTTGCACTCCTCCTGACGAACGGGTACACTTTCCGCATCCCGATTCGCCTGGAAGGAGCTAGTCGATGAAACAAGTCTTGAATTGGTTGACGAAGAACCATGCCGACCTGGTGCGCCAGCTCGGTGACCTGGTGGCCATTCCCAGTATCAGTACCGACGGCGAACACCAAAAGGAGATCGAACAGACCGCCAGCCTGACGTGCGAGCAGATGCGCCAGGCCGGGCTGCAAAACGTGGAAGTGCTCCGGACCGGCAACGCCAATCCCTATGCCTACGGAGAATGGCTCGGGGCGCCCGGCAAGCCTACGGTTTTCCTTTACGCTCATCACGATGTGCAGCCGACGAACTTCCTCGACCAGTGGCAATCCGATCCCTGGACCTTGACGCCCCGGGCCGGGCGACTGTTCGGCCGGGGCTCTGCGGATGATAAAGGAGCGATCACGGCCCAGTTGGGCGCGGTGGCGGCCTTCCTGAAGACGCGCGGCAGCTTGCCGGTCAACATCAAGATGCTGGTGGAGGGGGAGGAGGAGATTGGCTCCAGTAACCTCGTCGGCTTCTTCAAGCAACACAAGAAGCGGATTCAGTCCGATGTCATCGTCGTTTGCGATAGCGAAAACATCGAGACGGGCTTGCCCAGCATCACCTATTCGCTGCGCGGCATTGTCGCCGTCTTGGTGGAGGTCCAAAGTGCCAAGCTGCCGGTCCACAGCGGCATGGCCGGCGGCATGCTGGCGGACGCGGCCCTGGCCTTGAACGTGATCCTGTCGCGGTTGTACTGGAAAAATGGTCCCCTGCCGATTCCTCACTTCTACGATAAGGTTCGTCCCTTGAGTGCGGCCGAGCGGCAGACCTTTCGGTCGCTGCCTGGGGATGAAGTCAAATGGCGGCGCGATATGGGCGTGCTGCCGAGCGTTCGCTTCGCCACCGAAGCGAAGGCGCATCCGCACGAGCAGACCTGGCGCCGGCCCGCCGTGACGATCATTGCTCAAGAGGCCAGCTCCATCAAGGGTGCCTCCAACCAGGTGTTGCCGAAGGCGTCGGCGATCGTCAGTTGCCGGATTGTGCCGGACCAGGATCCCGATAAAGTGTTCGAGCAACTCAAGGACTTCCTGATGGCGGATCCGCCCTGGGGCGTCAAGGTTACGGTCACGCCCGAGGGATCGGTGAAGTGGTGGATGACCGATCCCCGGGGACCGGCGTTCGAAGCGGCACTGGCAGCCATGAAAGCGGGCTTCAAGAAAGAACCGGTGGCAATCGGTTGCGGCGGCACCATTGGTTTCGTCGGACCACTCGCGGATCTATTCGGAGGCTCTCCCGCACTCCTGTTCGGCATCGAGGACCCCAAGAGCAATGCCCATGCCCCCAATGAGAGCTTGCACGAGGGCGACCTCCGCAAGCTGATGGCATCGCTGGCGCACCTGTTTGAGAATCTCGGCGCCCTGCCGGATTCGAGAGTAAAGTGAGTCGGCTCCGGTAGGGGTCGAAATCACCGTGCGCGATTCTGCTACGTAAACTGTCCTGCCGCGGTGCAGCAGATAGGGACTGCATCTCTCGAATCAGAGGTGCAGTCCGGTTGTGGAAGCCATCTCGGACTGGACGCCACGCGGCACAAACGGTGTGCGTGGCGCGAACCGACCCAAAGCGGGCCGCGGAGCAGGTGGAATCGCTGCGCTGACATTTCCTTTCTGCCATCAACCCCTCACAATATGAAAGTATTCACCGACTCGTGCCGACCCCGCCGGGCCAGGTGTTCACGTGCGGAGAAACCGACCCCATCATGTGTCTGCCGTGCTTTGTATCGACGAACGTTCCCTTGTGGCCGCCGTTCCGGGCCCCCTTGCTGGTCGGTCTAGGGCTGTTGTGGTTGTTGCACGGCGTCACTGGATTGCCTGCTCTCCTTGCCAGCCCACCGGCACCCCAGTCGTCTCGCCCGCCGGCCCTAGTGAAAGAGGAGGCGACCCCTACCTTTCGTGATTTGGAACTGACCTTGCAGGCACGGGCGGCGCTCTTGAAGGAAGGTGCCTTCTCCGCACTGAACGTTGGCGTGAGTGTTCGCCAGCGCGTGGCTACACTGTTCGGAACCCTACCTTCCCTGGAGCTGGCACGACGTGCGGAGGAATTGATTCAGCAGATTCCGGGACTCATTGAGGTCCGCAATGACCTCCAAGTCGACCGCTCGGATCAACCTCGGACCAGATCGTTTGCGCTACCCTCGCTGGATCGTGCCGGGAGTACCGAGTCGTCCGCCTTGTCAGGACCGTTCCAAGCGCCCGCAGCCCTGGTCCGCCGACCAACCGAGCACGGGCCTGCTCCCGCACAGGAATTGCCGTGGCGTCCAGGCAAGTCATCTCGCTCCATCTTGACTACGCTTCCAACGACCGATTTGCCAGGGAGTGCTTCGCGACTCGCCGGCCCAGACCGTCTCGCCTCGCCTCCGCAGCCAAACAGCGAAGTGAGCTGGCGACCGCAGCGAACGGCGGGCAACCATTCAGCAACCGCGTCCGCAGGGTCCAAACCGGCCGCGGTGCTGCTGCCCCCGGTGCGCCTCGAGCCGAGTGTCCCCGTCGCGGAAGCAGTCGAGGCCTTGCGCCAGCGCGAAGAGCGATTCCGTCCCATTCGAAGCGACGTGCAAGGCGCGCGCGTGTATCTGCACGGTAGCGTGATTCGCTGGGAGGATTTGTTCGCTTTTGCCAAGTCGATTTCCCTCCTCCCAGGAGTGGAGCAGGTGATCTTGCAGGATATCCACGCGGGCGTTCCGAAGGGCAAGTAATCTTGGCCGGACCGGTCGCGTCTGCGCGGTACTGCTCCGGCCAGGGCGGCTGCTCGCTTGCGCTTCTGGCAACTGGCTTGACCCTTCCTCTCAACTCGCCGTATCATGCCGG
>JBGQLF010001031.1:0-4583 GCA_041499985.1 Gemmataceae bacterium | reverse complement strand
GTGATTGTCCACGTTGCGGATCGCCATTTCGCTCAGGGCTTCGGCGCTGGGCACGCGGTCCTTCACGCGGAACGTGTAGCGGGCGGGGCCCGAATCGATCGTGTCGTTCGGGGTGGTGAGCCAGCGGGATAAACCCAGCGGTCCAGACCGCCAGAGTAGTGGTCTTCCAGAAGCGGTAGCCCGATTGGCCAGCTGGGTGGCTGAAGAGAGCACCAAGGTGTCAGGAAACGATGAGGAGATCGGTTCCCGACAACTTTTCCTCGTCAGAAGAACTCTCTCCTGGGGTTTCGGTGACGGCGGTCTCGCGGAGCGGCATGGCGGGTACTGGTGCTCTCTCGTCCATCAGACCGGCCGCCCAGCCCCGGCGCCCCTGTCGCGCATGCCGCAGTACCAGGCGCAGGAATAGGGCCTTGCCCACGCCGTGCGAAACGGCCACGCCATTTTGCTGCAAGCGGAGCGCTTCATCGGGCCCCAGCTGGTCACTGTGCACGCCGACCAGGCAGGGCCCCGCCCCGTACAGGAGCAGCCCGAGAATCTGCTGCCGCCGCCCGGGTGACAGCGAATCCAGGTCGTAGACCACGGCGTCGAATCGGCTGTGCGCCGACGGTTCCAACCACGACAGGGGGCATAACGTCACGCCCGCTTCTTCCGCCTGCCGGAGGGCCAGGAAGCCCTGCACATAATCGAGGGTCAGATAGGCAACACGCATGGCGGGGCTGGCTTCGGAGCTTTTGTGAAACCACTTCGTCGCCTTCAGCGGTCGGTTCATTGGACTAGCCTCCATTGGGGTTGCGGTGTTCAGAACGATCTTCGGTCCGCCTTTGGGAGGGCGGCGGCTTGCTTCGCTCGTCTCTATGAAGGAACTACCCGTCGCCCGCCGCAACCCATCAGGGACAGACGGCTCTTTGGGCCTGGTTCCACAAGGCCCGTCTCTGGGTGGCACGCCCTGAGTCTTCGAAGGGCGTGTCTTTGGCAGCCCCGTAGCCCCACGCCCTTCGAAGACTCAGGGCGTGCCACCCAGGTTTGAACCATGCCGCTCTTTGTCAAAGAAATTGCTTGCTGGGCGAAGCCCCCTTTCGGTATCCTCGCAGAGGAAATTCCCGTACTGCCACGAGCCGCCAGGAGCATGCCGATGTCCTCCACCGGGACAGTTACCCTCTGGATCGCGCAACTCAAAGCCGGCGAGGCCGACGCCGCGCAACACCTGTGGAACAGCTATTTCCGCCGCCTGGTCGGCCTGGCCCGCAAACGTCTGCGAGGACAACCACCCGCCATTGCGGACGAGGAGGATGTCGCGCTCAGCGCTTTTGACAGCTTCTGCCGCGGCGTCGATCAGGAGCGCTTCCCGAAGTTGGCTGACCGCGACGACCTGTGGCAGTTGCTGGTCATGCTCACGGCCCGCAAAGCCTGCCGGCTCCTCCGAGACGAGCGGCGGCTGAAACGGGGCGGCGGCGCCGTGCGGCACACCTCGGCGCTGGATGACGAGGAACTATCGGCGGTGATCGGTCGGGAACCGACGCCCGCCTTTGCCGCCCAGGTGGCGGAAGAGTGCAGCCGGCTGCTCGACCAACTGGGCGACGAGGAGCTGCGGGCGGTGGCGTTGGCCAAGATGGAAGGCTATACCAATGCCGAGATCGCCGCACGCCTCGGAGTGGCCGAGTGCACAGTGGAACGACGACTAAGAGTGATCCGCAAACTCTGGAGCGAGCCGGAGGATTCGGCATGAAGGACTCCTCCCTGCCCTCGCTGAGCGCGTTGCCAGCAGCCGAGGCCAAGCGGGTTGAGCAGGTCTGTAGCCGCTTTGAGGCGGCGTGGCAGGGAGCCCGGTCCGGATCGCGCCCCCACCTGGAGGACTATCTGGACGACCTTGCCGAGCCGGCACGGTCGGTGCTGCTGTGTGAGCTGCTGTTGCTGGAGTTGGCCTACCGCCGGCAGGCCGGCGAAACGCCGCTTCTGGCCGACTACGTACCGCCCCTCGCTGCCGACGAGGAGCTGCTGCGCCGCGTCTTCCGCCACGCCCAACTGGGGCTGGAGCAGCGCCCGGTCGCGACCGCGGAGGAGGCCCGCCGCTTGCAAGATAAAGAGCCGGCCGCGAGAACGGTGCGGCAGTCCGCTGCGCCCACGCCGGGATCGTTGGGCCAGCTGTTCGAGCAGGTCGTCGCGCTGTGTGAGGACTACTCCCACGACTGGCAGACGCAGGCCCGACCGGCGCTGGAGTCCTATCTGGCTCGGGTCGGGGACGAAGCCCGGCCGACGTTGTTCCGCAACCTGCTGGGCATCGACATCGAGCACCGCCGCGCCGCCGGGGAGCAGCCCCAACTCGAGGAGTACTGCGCACGCTACCCGCAATTCGCCAGCCTGATCCGCAACGCCTTCCTGGAACTGTCCTCGGTGTCCTCGGTCGTCTCCCAGGACACGGCGAAGCCGAAGGTGGCCGCGGTCAAGGCCCTGGCCGCCAGCCGCCTGGGCGAGTATCGGCTGCTGCGCGAGTTGGGACGTGGCGGCATGGGGGTCGTGTACGAGGCGTTGCACGTCCAGCGTGGCAACCACGTGGCGCTGAAGACGCTGCCCAGCGTGGACGGGGCGGCTCTGCACCGCTTCAAGCGCGAGTTCCGCGCCCTGGCGGACATCAACCATCCCAACCTGGTCGGGCTGCACACCCTGGAGGCGGATGGCGGCCAGTGGTTCTTCACCATGGATCTGGTCACAGGCGAGGATTTCCTCAGCTACGTGCGTCCGGCGGGAACGCTCGATGAGGCTCGCCTGCGCGCAGCCCTGGGGCAACTGGTCACGGGTGTCTTGGCGTTGCACGGCCAGCACATCATCCATCGGGACCTAAAGCCATCGAATGTCATGGTGACCGGGGACGGCCAGGTCGTGCTCCTGGACTTTGGGCTGGTGGCGGAGTTAGACCGGGCGGAAGTATCGCGGAGCACGCAGAAGATCGCAGGCACGCCGACGTACATGGCGCCGGAGCAAGCGGCCGGCAGCCCGGTCACTGCGGCGAGCGATTGGTACGCCGTGGGAGTAATGCTCTACGAGGCGCTGTCGGGCAAGCCACCATTCAGCGGTCCCCTGTTGCGTGTGCTGCAAGACAAGCAGCAGCTCGATGCCCCGCCGCTGCCTGAGGAAGCGGCCGCTCCTGCGGACCTCGCCGGACTCTGCCTGCGTCTGCTGGCCCGCGAGCCGCAGCAACGGCCCGACGCCTTCGAGATTGCCAAGGCCATTGCGGCGGGCGTCCAGCCCGCTGCGGTCGGGGTCGCGCATGTCGGTCATCAGCTGGTGGGGCGGGAACAGCACCTGGCCGTTCTGAAGGACGCCTATCGCACGCTGGAGCGGCAGCGCGAGCCGGTGACGATGTTCATCAGCGGCCGATCAGGGGAGGGGAAGACCGCGCTGGGCGAGCACTTCCTGGCGCCGTTGCGCGCGGACAAGCGGCTGGCGGTCATGTCGGGTCGCTGCTACGATCGCGAGTCGGTGCCCTTCAAGGCCCTGGACACGCTGATCGATGCCCTGGGCAGCTATCTGCGCGCTCTGCCCGAGACGGACGCTGCCCTGCTGATGCCGGACGACATTGGGGTGCTGGCCCAGGTGTTTCCCGTTCTCCTGCGTGTGGAGGTAGTCGCCAAAGCTTCGGATGTTCGCCTGGCAGGGCTGGACGAGCAGCAGATCCGCCAGCGGGCGTTTCGGGCCCTGCGCTCCTTGCTGACACGCATCAGCCGGCGTTCGCTGATCCTCTGGTTCGTCGATGATTTGCAGTGGGGCGACGCCGATAGCGCTGAGGCGTTGTTCGAGGTGCTGCGGCCGCCGGAGGCACCAGCAGTGTTGTTCCTCGGCACCTACCGCAGTGATGAGACGGAAGGCAGCGCGTTCCTGAAGATGTGGAAGGAGCTGCAACGCAAGCATGACGTTTGCTTCGCCGACCGGGAAGTCAAGCTGGCGCCGCTGACGGTGGAGGAATGCACCAAGCTGGTCATCGATCTGCTGGGCCAGGACAACGCTGCCATCCGACGGCGGGCGGCCGAGTTCGCCCAGGAGACGCGGGGCAACCCGTTCCTGCTGGTTGAACTGGTCGGGTGCTTCGATCCGGATACCGACACCTTTGAGCCGATGCCGCTGCACGAGGTGCTGGCCCGGAAGCTGGGCCGGCTGCCAGCCGAGGCGGGGCATTTGCTGGAGGTGGTGGCGGTCTCGGGGCAGGCGCTGTCGCTGGAGGAGGCCTCGCGGACGGCGGCGCACGCGCTGCCTCCGATGGCAACGATCACGCGCATGCGTAACGAACGGCTTGTCCGTCTGATCGGACCAGAAAACAGCCCTCTGGTCGATACTTACCATGACCGGGTTCGGGAAACAGTCTTGGGCGGGATGGAAGAGGGGACGTGCAAGACCATTCACCGGACGCTAGCGGAGGTCATCGAGAAGGACGTGGGAGGCGTGTCGACAGAGCGAGTGGCTGCCCTAGGAGTCCGTCCGAGAATTAGCCGACACTCCCCCTTTGGCCTCTCGAAGATTTCCTTTGGCCCCTCGGATTCGTCCTTTTGATCTTTTAGTATATTAGTGCGACCTTTTTAGTTACTTCAGCG
>JBGQLF010001030.1:0-4583 GCA_041499985.1 Gemmataceae bacterium | reverse complement strand
CTTACAAGACAGGGATCAAAGTCACCGACGAAGAATTGGCAGCGATCCAAATCAAGAGGCATAAGTTCCACGGAGAGTGGAATTATACGATCTCACCGCGAGAGTAACAATTCGACAAGTTATTTTGGAACAGTTCCTTAGATGAACAGCCCGCGGGCGTGGAGCTCCGCGAGGATCTGGTGCCGGCGCCGGCCAGCAGCGGCTCCGGGCTCACCCCCGAAGGCCGCCGCATGCTCGAGGCGATCGAGAATCTGCCAGAGGAGGAGCGGGAAGTGTTTGGCCTGGTGCGGGTCCAGGGGATGACCCAGACCGAGGCCGCCCAGGTGCTCGGCGTCGCGGCCGTCACGGTGAAGCGGAGGCTGAACCGCGGCTTGCGGCTGCTCACGGAGCAACTAGCCGACCTTCGCCCGAGCGACCAACCGCCGGACGCACTTTAGGTGCCAACCGGCGGGAAGTCGGTTCGCTGGGTGTCGGAGTCCTGGCACGCAGCAGTCTGGAGGAGCCGAGCCATGGCTGAGGAAGCCCAGGTGCAGAAACTGCTCGACGAGATCTTCGACTCGGACCGTACTCCGGAAGAGGTCTGCGGCGCTTGCCCCGAGTTGCTGCCGGAGGTTCGCCAGCGCTGGCAGCAGATGCGCCGGGTCGAGGCGGAACTCGAGGCGCTCTTCCCGACGCCGCGCTCCAACCCGGACGCCGAGAGCCCCGCTCCCTGGCATCCGAGCGCCGAGCTGCCGCGGATTCCGGGCTATGAAGTGGAGGCTGTGCTCGGCCGCGGCGGCATGGGCGTAGTCTTCAAGGCCTGGCACCTGCGTCTCCACCGCCCGGTCGCTCTCAAGATGCTGCTCGCGGGTGCGTATGCGGGACGCGGGGAGCGAGAGCGTTTCTTGCGGGAAGCAGAGGCTGAGGCGTGCCTGAATCATCCGCATATCGTGCAGGTCTACGACGTGGGGGAGTACGACGGCCGGCTGTACTTCACCATGGAGTATGTCGAGGGCGGCAACCTCGCCCAAAGGCTGTTGGGCACGCCGCAGCCGGCCCGCCAGGCAGCCGCACTGCTGGCCACGCTAGCCGAGGCCGTCCAGGTGGCACACCAAGGCGGGATCGTGCACCGCGATCTGAAGCCGGCCAACATCCTGCTCACCGCAGACGGCACCCCCAAGATCGCCGACTTTGGGCTGGCGCGACACTTGGATGGAGGACCGGCCCTGACCCTGAGCGGTGCACGCGTCGGAACGCCAAGCTATATGGCTCCCGAGCAGGCGATCGGCAAGGCGCGTGCGATCGGCCCCGCCGCGGACATCTACGCGCTCGGCGCCCTTCTCTATGAAATGCTCACCGGCAGGCCGCCGTTTCGAGGCGAGACGGCCACGGAAACGGAGCGGCAGGTCATCTCCGACGAGCCGGTGCCGCCCGCGCGGTTGAACCCGCAAGTACCGCGCGACCTGGAGACGATTTGTCTGAAGTGTCTGCACAAAGATCCGCAGCGGCGGTACGCCACGGCGGCGGCCTTGGCGGAAGACCTCCAGCGGTTCCAGCGGGATGAGTCCATCGCGGCACGTCCGTCTGGCCTACGGGAGCGCACCGCCAAGTTGGTGCGTCGACACCCGACGCAATCGGCGATGCTGGCGGCCAGCCTGCTCTTGGTGATGATGCTGGTTGGCGGGAGTCTGTGGCTCGTAGTGCAGCATGCCCACCGACGGGACGCGGTCGAAGCAGATCTTAAAGAGTTGGCGGGGTTGCAAGCTAGCGCCCGCTGGGTGGAAGCGCGGACCGCGCTCAAACTGGCCGAGGCTCGGCTCGAAGGGGGCGGGCCGGACGACCTGCGCCGGCGGCTCGAACAGACCCGGCGCGACTTTGACCTGGTGATCCAGCTGGACACCATCCGGCTGAAGCGGGTGACCCGTGGCGAACTCGCTTTCTACAAGGCGCAAGCGAACCGGCACTACGCGGAGGCGTTCCAGCAGGCCGGGCTGGGTACGGTCCTCGATCCGCCGTCGCATGTAGCGGCACGGATCGACACTTCAGCCGTGCGCGGGGCGCTCGTGGCTGCACTGTACGACTGGGTGAGCTGCACTGCCGACAGGGAGGAGCGCGGTTGGCTGTTGGCCGTGGCGCGTCAAGTTGACCCAGACCCGGACGGCTGGCGGGAGCCCGTGTTTGATCCCGCGACCTGGGAGGATAAACGGGCGTTAGCCGAACTGGCCCGGACCGCACCCGTAGCCAGGCAGCCGGCTTCCCTGCTGTTGGCGCTTGGGGAACGGTTAATCGCCCTTAAAGGCGACGCGGCCCCCTTGTTCAAGCGCGTCCAGAAAGAACATCCTGCCGATTTCTGGGCCAACTTAATCCTCGGCAATGCGCTGCTTCTATGGGCGCCTCTGGAAGCACGCGGCTGCTACGGGGCGGCTTTGGCAAGCCGGCCGAGTGAGGCGGTCGGCTACTGCGCCGTCGGCGACGCCTTGAGATATGAGAAGAAGCCAGATGATGCGTTCGACTACTACCAGAAGGCTCTTCAGCTCGACCCCAGTTATGCCAGAGCTCACAGCAATCTCGGCTTGGTCTTGCAATCCAAGGACCGCCTGGATGAGGCGATCGACTGCTACCGGAAGGCTTTCCAACTGGACCCCGACTACGGCTGGGCCCACCACAACCTCGGCAACGCCCTGCGAGAGAAGGGCCGGCTCGACGAGGCGTACCATCACTACCAGCAGGTGATCCGGGTTGATCCGACAAACTCGGAGGTCAAAAACCCCTTGACCAGCGTCCTGCTCCGACTTGGACGAGGTCAAGAAGTTTTACTCGGGTTGCGGAAGTCGCTCGATACCAACCCGGCCGAGCATGCTGCCTGGTCCGAATATACCGCGTTGTGCCTATTCCTGGGACAGCGAGAGGAGTACTGCCGCGCCCGCCGGGTTTTGCTCGATCGTTTCGGCGGGACCACCTCACCCTACATTGCTGAACCAGTCGGCCGTGCATGCCTGCTCATACCGGGCACTCAGGACGAACTGCGGAGGGCGGCCGCCCTCGCCGACCGCGCCGTGGCTGCCCGGGGATCGACGCCGGCCTGGATTCACCCCTACATTTTCTTCGCCAAGGGCTTGGCCGAGTATCGGCAAGGGCGGCTGGCCAGTGCAATCTCTTTGATGAAAGGAGAGGCGTCTAAGGTCATGGGACCCGCTCCCCGCCTGATCCTGGCCATGGCCCAACACGATCAGGGGCAGAAAGAGCAGGCGCGGCGAACGCTGGCATCGGCCGTCGTGACGTTCGATTGGAGTGCCACGCAGGCGGACTATCGCGATGTCTGGATACTCCACATCCTTCGCCGCGAGGCCGAGGCCAAAATCCTACCCAACCTGCCGGCGTTCCTTCGGGGAGAATATCACCCGCAGGACAACGACGAGCGGCTGGCACTGCTGGGGATCTGCCAGTTCCAGGGCCGTTGTCACGCCGCGGCCCGATTGTACGCCGAAGCCTTTGCGACCGATCCAGCCTTGGCCGAGGACCTGACTTCGGCATGCCGTTCCCAGGCTGCCCGAAGAGATCAAAACCCTGTCGGCCGCTTAGAAGAATTGGCGACCGAATGCCGTTACCCCGCCGCCCGGTGCGCGGCCCTGGCCGGCTGCGGACTCGGCGAAGACGGGGCCAAGCTCAGTGAGATGGAGCGGACGCGCTGGCGCAAGCAGGCCCGCGAATGGTTGCGGGCCGACCTGGCGGTGTGGGCCAAGGTGCTGGACAGCGGTTCCCTGCCGGCCCGTGATCTTACGAAGAAAATGCTGACGCATTGGCAGGTCGATCCCGACCTGGCTGGGTTACGTGAACCGAGTGCACTGGAGAAGTTGTCCGCGGACGAACGAAAGGACTGTCTCGCGCTGTGGAATGAGGTCGGTGGCATACGCGATCGCACCCTAAGGACCAAATGAGCATGAAACCCAGCTTCGTTTTCGCCGGCGATCTGCGCCGCCACCAGGTAAGCGGACACCGGTCATTTCCTCCGGAAAGGAGTTTCCGGGTAGGTGGCGAAGATGTCCAGGACTCGGGCAATGGTTCCCGTCCAGCTGGTCTGATGGCTGGCCCCGAGTCCGGCCTCGGTGGTGCCGTGGAAGTACTCGCAAGACAACAGATAATCGCGCCAATGTGGATCTTCCTGAAACTTCCGGCTACCCCCGAAGACCGGCCGCCGGCCATCCAGCTTCCCTATCCTTGTCGCCCACGAGGCCGCAGGTGGGGCCTCTTCCCGTTGGTCGGGTTGTGGGTCAACTTCCCGCCTCCGTCGCCACAGACGCGAACGTGGGCAAACCGGTGGCCGTTTCCGGAGCCACGTACCGAATCGGCCTGCCCAATTCCCTGGCGATCCGGACCTCCGCACGCACGCCAGTGCTCTCCCGCCAGCCATCGAGCATAAGGACCACGACCTCGTCGCACCGCTCCAGGTGCTGGTGGTCGATGCACTCCCAAAACTTCCAGTCCGCTGGCAATCCGTGTTCCACGAGCGGATGGCTGTGGACGATCGCCGAGAAGACCACGTGACCCGCACGGAGCAGTGTAGCCACGGCACGGCAAGCGGCGCGAAACCGTTGTTCCCGTAT
>JBGQLF010001029.1:0-4590 GCA_041499985.1 Gemmataceae bacterium | reverse complement strand
CCCGTCGGCCAGCTCGCGCCGCCGCCATACTGCTCGACCTGCGGAGCGGCATTCCCCTGGACAACTCGCGCCGGGCCGGCAACTGTAGCCAATCCGTTGACCGTCGTGGAAACGCTGCTGCGCCGTGTGCCGCGCGTGATTCGCCAGCTGCGCGTCCGGCAAGGGGATCGGCCGCCGTTTCGCGTCGAGAACGAACGCGATCTGGAGGACCTGCTGCGCGCCCTGTTGCCGCTGCACTTCGACGAGGTACGCCCCGAGAGTCGTACTCCCTCCTATGCTCCTGGGACACGCACGGATTGCCTGGTAGTGTCGACAGCTAGCGGGCGCAGGCTGGCGGTCCTGGCCAAACGAACGCGGCCCGATCTGCGCGCGCCGCAGTTGGCCGAACAGCTTCAGGAAGACTTGGCCTATTACAAACTCCAGCCGACTTGCTGGGCCCTGGTCAGCCTGATTTACGATCCCGAAGGACTCCTCTGGGAACCGCGGCGCCTCGAAACGGTTTGGTCCCAACCGCAGGAGAAGCCCGCGCTGCGCTGCGTCATTGTCTCGTAACTGAACGCCAACCAGCCCCCTGCTCGCCGCCCCGCCTTGGTTTCCTCCTGGTACATCTTCTGGCGTGGTTCAATCTTGGGTGGCACGCCCTGAGTCTTCGAAGGGCGTGTCTGCCGCAACCCCACGCCCTTCGAAGACTCAGGGCGTGCCACCCTGAAACGGGCCTTCTTGAATCATGCCCATTTTTTGATTGCAACGCGCCGCGATCGGGGTATCTAATAGGGCCATCTTCCAGGCTCTGAGGATTCCGGTTTCTGGGTGTGGTCTTTGCCATGATGTCGCATTTGCAAGGCAGAAGAGGGCGGCTGGGTGGGTTGGCGCTGGTGGCAGGCGGGCTGCTCGGGCTCGCGCTCGGCTGTGGCCAAAAGGCCGGCGTCCCAGTGGTCGGCACGGTGACGGTGGACGGCAAGCCGCTGACGCTGGGAACCGTCTCGTTCCGCCCAGACAAGACGCAGGGGAATACCAGCACCCAGGAACCCAGTGGCGAAATCGACGCCCAGGGGAGCTACAAGCTGTATACGGCCGGCAAGGAAGGCGCTCCGTTGGGGTGGTACAAGATCGCGATCATCGCCTCGGATCCGATCGACCCCAAAAACCCCTATGCGCTGACCAAATCGCACGTCAAGGCCAAGTACAATGTCGCGGAAACTTCGGGATTGTCGATCCAGGTCGTCGACACCCCGGCCCCCGGCGCCTACGACCTGAAGTTGCCCAAGTGACGAGATCGCTCGCGGTGCACTCCCATGTTCTTTTTGTTCAGGAGATCGTGTCATGATCCGTTCCTCTCCCCGGTCTCGAAGAGGCTTCACGCTGATTGAACTGCTGGTGGTCATTGCCATCATCGCGGTGCTGATCGGCCTCTTGTTGCCGGCCGTGCAGAAGATCCGCGAAGCAGCCAACCGCATGAGCTGCACGAACAACCTCAAGCAGATCGCCCTGGCCGTCCACAATTACCACGACACTGAGGGCTACTTCCCCGTCAACAGCCTGATCACGGATCAGGGAAACAACTGGATCTCGCCCAACTGGAGCTGGCTGGCCCGGATCTTACCCTACATCGAGATGGATACTCTCTATAAAGCCGGCAACATCCCGGTGAACCGGTTTGATGACACGACGGGCAACCCGAGCACGAAGACCCTGCTCGCCGCCCAGATCAAGGCTTTTCTCTGTCCCAGTGACAATGCGGCCAGCATCGGGCCGCTCACCGATCGGGCCAACTTGAACCCCCTACCCATTGGCCTGACCAACTACAAAGGCGTCAGCGGCGCCAACTGGGGCTGGTACACCGTCGCCTCCGCCGTCCCGCCCAACGACTCCGGTAACAACGGCGGCTTCATCAACTGTGACGCCCGCTTTATCAACAAGAGCACCACCGACGGCTCGTACAACGGGCTGAACGACGGCGACGGCCTGTTCTTCCGCACCGATTACCGCCACAAGCACAAGATCGCGGATGTCACTGACGGCACCAGCAACACCTTCATGATTGGCGAGGATATTCCGGAGAAGAACGTCCACTGCGCCTGGCCGTTCGCCAACACCGCCAACGGGACCTGTGGCATTTACCCCAATGCGAAGCGCACCAACGGCACGGAATTCGCTGTGGGCGATTGGCCCAACGTCTACTCGTTCCGCAGCCGGCATGCAGGCGGCCTGCAATTCGCTTATGCGGATGGTTCGGTCCACTTCGTCAACGACAGTGTCGACGTGGCGATCTACCGCGCGCTGGCGACGATCCGAGGCGGCGAGGTGGTCAGTCTGCCGTGACCCGAATTCCTCCGCGAAGGACACACAGGGGCACGAAGAAGGCCAGCGCTTTCTTCGTGCCCCTGCGTGTTCTTCGTGGAGCCAATCACCTGCGGAACGCGGGACACGGCGGAACCTGGTATACTGGTGGCAAGTGGTTTCCCGAGTACCGCGGAGGTTCCCATGAACCAGGCCATGCCGCCGGCCGTTCCCGCCGTGCCGCCCGAGGTGTATGCCTTTGCGGAGGAGCAGGGTGTTAGTGCCTACCTACCGGCTATCCTGGAGATGACGCGGGCGGTCTTCCCGAAGGCGCCGCTCAACGTGTGCGTCCGGGACGACCCTGAACTCGCCGACAACCGGAGCATTGCCTTTGATGTGGACGTGCCACCGGATCTCGCGCAAGCGCGGAAAGACCATCGGCGTTGGAACGACGGCTTGTTTGAGTGCTGTCCAGCCCCTCTCGTGTGCACCTTTGTGTTGAGCATGAACTTGGTAGAAGAATGAGCTTCCGCGAGTTCCTGCGATAACCTGCCGGCGAACGCTGTGGATTCTCTCCGCAACACCGCTTGCTACATCATTGAGGGCCAAAGATGTTCGATTCGCGCTGGCGCTTGGGAGTCGTAGGCTTGGTTCTCGCGCTCTCCTTGGGATCGGCCGCCGATCCGCCGCAGCGAACAGAAATGCGCGGTCCCCTGTCGCCAGCGCAAGCCTTGACGCAGTTCCGTCTCGATCCAGGGCTGCGTATCGAACTGGTCGCCGCCGAGCCGCAGATCGAAAGTCCCGTGGCGATGGAGTTCGACGAGGACGGCAAGCTCTGGGTCGTCGAGATGCGCGATTACCCGAATGGGCCGTCGAAGGGGCAGCCACCGGAGGGCCGAATCCGCGTCCTTGAAGACCGTGATGGCGATGGCCGCTATGAACACAGCACCGTCTTTGCCGACCACCTGCTCTTCGCCAACGGCGTAATGCCCTGGCGCGGGGGCGTGCTGGTGACGGCTGCCCCGTACATCATCCACCTGCGCGATACCGACGGCGACGGCAAGGCAGACCAGCGCGAGATTCTGTTCGAAGGTTTTGCCGCCCAGAATCCCCAGCTGCGCGTCAGCCATCCGATCCTGGGTCTCGACAACTGGATTTACGTCGCCAACGGGCTGCGCGGCGGCCAGGTCAAGCGGAGTGGCCGAGCCGACGCCACGCCCATCAACCTCAGCGGCATGGATTTTCGCTTCGACCTGATCCATGATCGCGCCGAAGCGATCTCCGGCATGGGGCAGTATGGCAACACGTTCGACGATTGGGGCCATCGCTTCGTCTGCACCAACCGCAATCACCTGGTGCCGATCGTGCTCGCCAACCGCTACATCCAGCGCAATCCGTACCTGGTCGCTCCCGAGCCCTCGCGCGACAATCAGAATGCGGGGGGCGCGGCCAAGGTCTACCCCCTGAGCAAGAACTGGACCACGTCGTCGCTGCACACCGGAACATTCACCGCGGCCTGCGGTGTCACCATCTACCGCGGCAGTCTGTTACCGCCGCAGTACCGCGGCGCCGCCTTTACCTGTGAGCCGACCGGCAACCTCGTCCACGAGGAAATCGTCACGTCCGACGGCGCCAGCTTCCGTTCCCGACCCGCCCGGGAGGAAGTCGAATTCCTGGCGACGCCGGATGACTGGTGCCGGCCGGTGTTCCTGACGCACGGTCCCGACGGAGCGTTGTATGTCGTGGATATGTACCGGGCCGTGATCGAGCATCCCGACTTCATGCCGCCGGAGCTGAAGAACCGTCCCGATCTGACCCTCGGCAAAGATCGTGGCCGAATCTGGCGCATCGTGCCGGAGAAGCATGCCGGCAAACCGGTTCGCCCCCAGTTGAGCAAGGCGAAGACCGAGGAGCTGGTGGCACTCCTGGGTCATGCTGACGTGTGGTGGCGAACGACGGCCCAGCGTCTGCTGCTGGAACGGCAAGACCGCTCGGCCGTGGAACCGTTGCGCAAGCTATGCCTGACTTCCGATCAGCCGTTGGCGCGCGTGCACGCTGCCTGGCTGCTGGAAGCCTATGGCGCTCTGGAGACCGACATGGTCCTCCAGCTGCTCCAGGATCAACATCCGCGCGTCCGCGAGCAGGCGGTTCTGCTGTCGGAGCGCTGGCTGGCCGGATCGCCACCGGTGCAAGAACGGGTGCTGCGTCTGACGGCCGATCCCGATGCTCAAGTTCGCTTCCAGGTAGCCCTGTCGCTGGGCGAGTGGGACGATGACCGCATCCTGGCACCTCTCGCCGCGATCGCCCGGG
>JBGQLF010001028.1:0-4591 GCA_041499985.1 Gemmataceae bacterium | reverse complement strand
TGCTTTGATTTCCCCGGCACGAGCAACAAAAACTCCCGGTTTGCCCCACGCGGAAGTACCACGGATTCTGACGCTTGTAGTCTCGGCAAGCTGACCCTGACCGTTCTCCCACAAGAAGACCATTTCACGGCCTGCATAATGATCTGTTCGTTCTGGCGCGTTAACGAGAGGCTTCCACAAGTTGAAATCAATTTGGCTTAGCTCCCAAAAGCATCGGTCAAATCGCTCAGTATCTCCCCTACCACTTCCTTCAAATACACCACAGAAGTCTTTCAGAGTGGCAACGGTCTTCAATCTATCCAGACTTATCCGAGCAACTGGATTCCGCAATTGATCCGCTTGCAAGACGACGTGCAAGGGTGTATGGTCGCGGTCGGTCAAGCGGGTTGCTTTGTCGGCAGCCGTCTTCGCATCGGAAACGTCTATGCCAGCCATCGCCGCTGTGTCCGCTTGCTCAACGTCACTGAAAACAACCAACGCCACGTTGACCACTTCGCCGCTGATCGTCCCGAACGCTCGTGGGCCCAGCCGGGCCACGAGATTCCATTCCTGTCGTTTCAGCAGAATCTCACGCATTTTCTTGTATGTCGCAAGGAAGAGCCAGTTCTGCGGCGTTACGAGCGCCGCCGTGCCGCCCGCCGCGCAGAACGCCAAACAGCGTTCGACAAAGCACGTCGCCAAATCAGCCTTCGCGTCGGCGTAGTTCTTCTCGCAGTAGCGTTTCAGCGCATCGTGCTGCTTGCCTCGCCCCAGGTACGGCACGTTGGTGGCAACGAGCGTGTATTCCCTCGCCAGCAGTTCGGCAGCCTTGACCATGCCGGCGGCGGCCACGGCGCGTTCGCGGGCCTCCTCATCGGTCTGCTCGGCAGTCAAGGCAGCATCCAGGTAAGGTTTCAGCGTCTCGTAATCGGCCGTGAGCATATCCGCCGACAGTTGGTTCGGATCAATTAGCGAGCCCAAGGTCGGCGCGTCGGAAAACAGCGCGTGCAGGTTCAAGAGCCCATTGCGAATCGGCTCGCGGGCCAGCACCGACATCCGCTTGCTGGATTCTTCCGCCAGTTTCAGCCACTGTTCCTCCGTGGCCTGCGGACCGATGCCCGTGCAAGCAATGTTCAGCGGCGGCAGCGGGCGATAACCCAGCGGCTCCCCGTTCTTACTGGGATACTTCCACGCTGCCAGGGCCAGGGCAAATGCCGCGATCTGCGTGCAGCGCGGGTCCAGCTCCAGGCCGAAGAGATTGTCACGGAGCACGGCCTCGGCTGCTTCTTTCGCCGACAACCCCTCGTCGCGCATACGCAGCGGCACCAGCAGCTGGAACGCCGCCACGAGGAAATGCCCGCTCCCGCAGCACGGGTCGAGCAGCGTGAATTCCTTCAGCGTCTTCGGCCATCCCTCGAACGTGCCGGCGGCCGGTGTGCCGTCCTCGCGCCACCGCAAGTAGATCAGGCTTTCTAGCCTGACGGGGTGCAACAGGTCAGGCTGGAAAGCCTGACCTACGCCGTGCCGGGCACACCACCACGCCCCGATGGTGTTGTGCAGGAGAAACTGCACCATGTAGTCTTCGGTGAAGAGCTGAGTCACCGCGGGGAGCGTGCGACCGTCGATCTTCTCGCCGCTCTTGTTGACGTCATCTTTCCGCTTCGTCTGCCAGAACTGGTACACCCAGCCGAGGCCGTCGTCGGCCACAAACGTCTCTCGCGGCAGACTGGCGAGCAGCTTCTCCAAAGCAATGCGTTGCTCCGGGGCAAACTCGATCTCGAGCAACACGTCGTCGGTGCGGAAGACCTGCGGCAGCATCCGACTGGCGTAGCGGGCGGCGAGGACAAAACCGTTCGGTGCCCCTTCGGACTTGGCCAGTTCGTCGCACTCTTCGAGGCTGACGGCGACACCATCCGGGTGCATCAGCAGGTGGTTCTCGGCCAGGAACCGGGCAAAAAGCATCCGATGCCAGTATTCGTAAGCGAGTTCCTGAGTGAGTTGGTCGATGGCCTGCGTCTTGTTGGCGTGGCGGACGTCACCGACCTGGCGACCACGAGCACGCAGTCGGGTCCGCAATTCCTTCTCGGCGGCGCTGAAGTGCGCGAACGGCTCGGCGGCGTCCACCGCCCGCTTCTGCAAGGCGGAACGTGCCGCGGCCTCGGCCAACTCGCGGGCCTGGACGCACACATTCTCCAATCGTCGTCGCAGATCAGAAGCCAGTGCTGGCATGCGCAGACCACTCCGAAAAACCCACGAAGCACACGAATCAATCCCGGGCGAAGCCGATCCGTCGTTTTTTCCGCGGTTCGGGCGGCGGGGCCATGAGCTGCCGGATGGCCTCGAAGACGACCTTGAACTGTGCGTCGTACCTTTTTTCAAGAGCATCCAACTTGCGGGCAAGATCGGCGTGAGCCGCGAGTATTTGTCGCATGCGAACGAAGGCTCGCATGATCTCGACATTGACCTGGACGGCTCGCTTGCTCGACAAGACACTCGACAGCATGGCGACCCCTTGTTCGGTAAATGCGTATGGCAGATATCGCACATTGCGCTTGGATGCGGTCGCGGACTGCGACCGCATGTCGCCCGCCTCCCTGGATGCGGTCACAAATTGTGACCGCATAGCCTGAACTTCGTCGGCAGTCAGCCGAAACATGAAATCCACTGGAAAGCGATCCGCGTTCCGACGAATCGCTTGATTCAGAGCTTTCGTCGGCACTTCGTAGAGCGCCGCTAAGTCCATGTCCAGCATGACCTTCTGGCCGCGGATCAGCAGGATGGCCTGCTCGATTCGCTCGACCGGGATCAGGGAATCTTTCGCCATGTTCACCTCAGAACTGCCCGACGACGGCCGCGATTGGAAGTCACCATTTGTGACATCCAATTCGATTGCTGTTTGAGGTCACAATTTGTGATCTCAAACGCGGGGCCGACCGCAGTCTTCTGGATCGAGGTCGCACAATGTGACCTGAGAGGCCAGTCCCTACTGCTATCGCTACCCGTTCAAGGTCACAAATTGTGACCTTGAATGCTCGACCGGACTTGAGATTCCAAACTGGAATCCCAAACTCTCATACGATAACCGGCCCGTCCTGGAGTTTCGCACGGATCTCCGCTTCAACCGCCGTCAGCCAGTTCCGCAGGTCATCCTCATTCTTGATGGTGCCGCTCGGCAGGTTGACCTGCTGGGCCTTCGGCTCCAGTACCTTTACAGCCGCGCCCAGGGCCTTGCTGAACCGAGTCGACAACGCATCGCGGATCGCCTGAAGTTCGCCGACGCTCGTCTTCTGCAACGTGGCCAGAACCTCCTCCGTTGTCCCTACGACAATCTTCGGCAGCTGGCGAACCATGTTGTTCGAGAGTAGTTCAGTCCGCTGTTCCGGGGTGAGCTTCTGCCAGGTGCCGTTACTTTCCAATCCCTCCATCCCTTTCTGGTGAGAGGCGGTGCAGGCGGCATGAGCCTCGTTGAGCGCCTTCCGCAACGCCTCGGTCAGCTTGTTCACCATGCCCGGCACGGGGTCGGGATCGTCGAGCAGGCGGCGCTGGTCCTCGATGGCTCTGACCTCGGCCTGGACCTCCGCGGCCAGGGGCAGATCAGCGGCGTGAGCCAGCAGCGCCGTGAGTTGTTTCCAATGCGGCTCCCGCTTCTCGATCAACTCCTTCCGCTGCTTCCAGTCAGCGATCTCCTGGGTCAGCCGGTTCTTGTTCTCATGAATCACCTTGAGTTGGTCGTTACCAACCCGATTGCGAAGGTCAGTAAGGTGTGAGATATCGGGACACTTGGGCAGCGGAGGATCGCCACCGGCCTCCTCCGCGAGCTGGTTCAAGCGGCTGAGGAATTCCAGTGCGTGAGCCGACTCCTGACCGGGCTGCGTGTTGAGGCCGATGGCCTTGTAGACGCCGCGGATCGCGATGAGTTGCACCTTGGTCAGCGTAATCGTCTCGACCCGGAGCTCGGCGGCAGCGATGTTCTTCTGGTCCAGCTTGCTTTTGGCAATCGGCTCGGTGCCGCTGCGGGCCTGCAACGTACCGCCGCTCGACAGCACGATCAAAGCGGCGTCGATGGCGTCTTGCGGCCAGCCCCACGGTGGCCCGGCGAACTGCTTGCGAACGTCGGTCCCCCTTTTGCCGCTGCCAACGTAGTCGATGACCGCCTTGCAAACAGCGTGGTTCTCCGGGTCGCCTCTGTGCCCGACCGCGGCCAGGGCATCGCCGTCCCCCTTCTTCGACCGCTCGATGACCTTGTGCCAGTCCGGCGAGTCGGCCAGGTGGAACTGTGGGAAGAGCCGGTCCAGGCACGACTTGGCGGCATCCTGCACTTTCGTTTCCAGCAGCATCCCGTTTACCAGATCGCCCCCCGCAATGTAGATCGCCGTGTCGTTGAGTATGTCGTTGATGAGCCCATCGCGTGTTCGCTGGGCTTGCTCCTGGCGGGTGTCCATCGCCTTGCGGGCCTCGATGCCTTCGGGTGCCGAGGGCGTGCCCTTGGCCTGGAGCGTGGCGGTCGCGGCGTAGTAGCTCGCGATGGCGTGCTTGAGTTCCTCGGCCTGCTTCTGTGGCACAAAGCCGTAGACCACGGCGGCTGAATCACCCGAGGCGCGGGCATCGCTCA
>JBGQLF010001027.1:0-4594 GCA_041499985.1 Gemmataceae bacterium | reverse complement strand
TAACGCACCGACGTCGACTTGGATCGGCAGCAACCGTGCAAAAAGCCCGCGGTTTTCATCAAAACTCCCCTTGGAAGCTCGAGTTGACAGTCCAGGTTTATGCCAATTCTGGCTCCAGTTTACAGGTTTTCTACAGAGCAAATCAGGTTCGTTTTCTCAAGCTATCGGCTCGGCCCGACGGCTCCTTCGTGATGCTGAATAGCCGCAACGGTTTCACCAAGGAGTATCCCGCGCGAAGCCGGAAGTAGGGATCAGGGTGTCAATCGACCTCCTCTTCCGGACTGCCTCTGCTGCCCTGTCCCCACAGCGGCCTGGCCATCTGGGCGCTCCACTTCTGCCAGACCGCTTCCAGCTCCTTGACTTTCTCCGGACGTTTCGCGGCCAGGTCATTCGCTTCGCCAATATCCTCGGCAAGATTGTACAGTTTCCGCGGCGTGACTTCACCGGCCCGACGTTGGTTGGCGCCGTCGGCCGTGGGATCGTACTGGACCAGCTTCCAGTCGCCGTGGCGGACTGCGTTCTGGTTGCCCAGTCGCCAGTAGAGCGTGTCATGTGGCGGCTGCGTGTTCTGACCGGTCAAGTACGGCAACAGGTTCACGCCATCCAGGTTCCACTCGCGCTTCCCTTCGACCCCGGCCGCCGCCAGTGCCGTCGGCTGCACATCGAGCTGGATCACGGCGTTATCGTAAGTCTTCCCGGCCGGCAGTTTACCCTTCCATTGCACGACGAACGGCACGCGGATGCCCCCTTCGAGTGTCGTTCGCTTGGAGCCTCGCAGCGGCGTGTTCCGCGAACCGTTGATGGTGGTGCCCACCATCGTCGGACCACCGTTGTCGCTGAAGAAGAAGACGAGGGTGTTCTCCTCCAATCCGGCCGACCGCAACTTGTCGAGGACTTTGCCGATCGCGTCATCCATCGCGGTCAGCATCGCGGCGTACGTTCGGCGGGTCTTATCCGGAATCGCGTCGAACTTCCTCAGCTGGTCCTGGGTCGCGTGCATCGGCGTATGGACGGCGTTAAACGCCAGGTACAGGAAGAACGGTTTCTCCTTGTGCCGCTCGATGAACGCGACGGCCTCCCGAGCGAAGGCGTCGGTCAAGTATTCCTTCTCCTTCACTTCCGTCGTGCCGCGGTAGATCGGAGCGCCTTGCCCCGGGAAGTACGGGTGCGCGCCGCCGAGGAAGCCGAAGTACTCGTCAAAACCCCGCTTTTGGGGATGAAATTGGGGGGCGCTGCCGAGGTGCCACTTACCGACCAGCCCCGTGACATACCCGGCGGCCTTGAGCCGATCCGCGATCGTGGTTTCTGTCAACGGCAGACCGAGGCGCTCGTTCTCGGCCCGGTCGGCGGGATTGAACTCGTGACCGAAGCGCTGCTGATAACGGCCCGTTAGCAGGCCGGCGCGGGTCGGGCTGCAATACGGCCCGGACACGTAGCCGTTGCTACAGCGGACGCCGTTGCTGGCCAGGGAGTTGATGTGCGGCGTGGGAATGTCCTGGCATCCCTGGAAGCCGACGTCGGCATAGCCCAGGTCATCGGCCAGGAGAATGACGACGTTTGGCGACGCCGGTTTTTGGCCAGCGTGTGCGGAGTTCGCAGTGAGGCCCAGATGGGCCAGGATGATGGTGCCAAGGACGAAGAGGTTCCTCATAGTGGCGTTTTCCTCCCTTGCAGTGTCAGCTCCCCAAAGCCGGCGAAGATTCTTCGTCATGCCCATGCGCTGGCGCAGCCGGCTCGCCCTTACTGTTGCCGCTCTGCGGCGTCACGTCAAGTATCTGACGGCCTAAACCTTTTCGTTGGATTCCAACTGGAAACGACCTTCCCCTGGGGATAGGCTGAAGCGGCGCGAGCACAACGTTCATCTGAAGGACACGAAGGGACACGACGAAGGAAGGCGGGAGTCCTCCATGAACTTGACGGAGATCGAGAAACGCCAACTGGATGAGGACGGCTTTATCATCCTCACCGACTTTATGGCTCCGGATCTTCTCGCTGAATTGCAGCACCGTGTGGAGCAACAGTTTGCCGCGGAAGGCGAACAGGCCGGTGCGGAGTTCAAGCAGGAGCCGGGATGTCGCCGGCTCGCCAACCTGGTGGACAAGGGCGATGTCTTCCGATCTGTCATCACCATGCCCCGGCTACTGGAGTATATCGGACATGTTCTCGGAGCGGAATTCAAGTTGAGCAGTCTGAACGTGCGCTCCGTCAACCCCAACTGGGCCGGGATCCAGCCGCTCCACGCCGACATGGCCGCCGTCGCCGACGACAAGGGCTACTGGGTCTGCAACTCGGTCTGGATGCTGGACGATTTCACGGAGGCGAACGGCGCGATTCGCGTCGTCCCCGGATCGCATCGCTGGCGGCAGCTCCCGCAGCAGGTGCTGGCCGATCCCGTCGCCGCGCACCCAGAGCAAGTCCTGGTCACCGGATGGGCTGGGACCGTGGTCGTGATGAACGCGCATCTCTGGCACGGGGGCACGACCAATCGAACCGGCGTGCCGCGCACCGCTCTACACGCGTTCTACTGCCGCCGGGACAAGGCGCAACAACAGTACCAGAAGCGCTTGTTGCGTCTGGAGGTGCAACAAAGCCTGCCTCCGCAACTCCGCGTTCTGCTGGCTCTGGACGATTCGCTCAATGACCAACTCAGTGCCGAGGTGACGGTGCGCAGTGGCTTCTTGAAGTGAGGAGAAGAGCGTCCCCTGCGGAGCAACTAAGGGCATGCTACCAATACTCCTTATCAGACCAATGCTAGCCCCTTCTCAACGGCCAGCAGTTAGGCGAGCGGCAGGAGATGGTTTTGCTGTAGGACGGCTCTCCCGAGCCGTCCGGACGGCTCGGGAGAGCCGTCCTACGGGTACGCTTTCTTCTGCCGCTCACCTTACGGGCGGAGAATGCCTAGTATCCGGAGGTGGCGCGGGGCATGCGCTGGGTTGCGGAGTGAGCTCGGCGCTGAACGAGCCGGTCTCGGGTGAGGCCCAGAGGGGCAGCCAAACTTGCAGCTGGCGCCTGTGAGTGATGGAATCCCGCTGCCAACCCACGCGCCGGCGGAACTGCGCGTAGCCGAGGAAGGCTTCCGGACCGCCCACGTTCTCCGTGTAGCTCAGCAGGGCGTCGCCGTAGACGAGATCATTGTCCAACGCCTCCACCTGAAGTCCGCCCGGCAGAGCCCTGAAGTCGGCGATCCGGCCCGCCCGCATCGTGTTGCGCTCCAGGCGGAGGCGGACGGCGGCATGCGGGGAGGTCTCGGGGCAGCCCAATACGGACAGTGCGGCCCCAGAGCCGTCCGTGATGCGGATCGAGTTGGCGACCAGACGGATGTCACGGGGGGAACCCTCGCTTACCTCGACACACAGCCCCAGCGTCTGAGCGACCAACTCGCAGTTCCGGAGCTCGACCATCCCAGGATTGCGGCACCGCACTGCGGCGGATCCGTGGGGCGCGGATAGCCTACAGTCAATTAACCGCAACGGAGCCTGCTCGCAACGGATCAGGCAGGTGGGATTTGCCGGGCCCGAGGCGGCCTCTTCTCGGTCAGGGCGCAGCTCCAGTCCCATGATCGTCAGTGCGCGATTCGAAGCCAGCAGGGGCTCACCGACGCAGTGGCCAGCGGGTGCGGCCAAGCGCAGCAAGGGCCGGGACCCGGTTGCGGCCATGAGGGTAAGGGCCTTCCCCTGAATCTCCAGAGGCTCGGTAGCGAAGGGGCCTTCGCCGCGAATGACTACCGTGTCGCCGTTGCGGGCCGCGGCAAGGGCTTCCAGTAGACTGCCGAAGGCCTGCGAATTGCCTTCCACGAGGAAGGGACGGGGTGCCGGCGGCATAGTAACGAGCGGGCCGGCAAGGGAAGCAGCTGCTTCCTCCGGACTGGCCGGGGATGAAATGGCAGGAGCCTTGTCGGCGGCTGGCGGCATAGAAACGAGCGGGCCGACAAGGGGAGCAGTTTCTCCTGCTGGGCTGCTGTCCGGGATTACAACCGCCGAAGCCTCGTCGGCGGCTGGCGGCATAGTAACGAGCGGGCCGGCAAGGGGAGCAGTTTCTCCTGCTGGGCTGCTGTCCGGGATTACAACCGCCGAAGCTTCGTCGGCGGCCGGCGGCATGACCGTGGAAACAGCGGCACCCCCGGCGGGCTCACGGGTCAACCAGGATCCGAGCGATCCGATCCCCAGCCCGGCAAGCAGTACGAGCAGCCCAGTCCAACGCCAGCGGTAGCCTCGCCTTGGGTTGCTTGCCCGAGGGGACACGCGCGCCCTGTATGGCCTCCCTTCCTTCCGGTCTGCTGTCAGGGCAGCTTCGGTGGCCTTGGCATCCTGGCCGGTCTGCCGTTCGTACTTGCTGCCTTGGCTCCGGGTGGCCGGTAGCTTCGCTCTCGGCAGCGGTGTAGGTGCACTTCGGTGCCTCGCCAGAGAAGCGGCTGGTGTGGCGCCTCCGCAAACCACTACCGTCTGACTTGGGGCCCCGGTAGCTGTCCCCTCCAGGCCACAGGCCTGCCGCAGGGCCTCCACCAGCGCGGAACAACTGGGAAAGCGCTCCTCAGGACTTAGCGCGGTGGCCCGGACGAGGACGGCCGCCTCTGTCGGAGGCAGTCGGCCGAAGT
>JBGQLF010001026.1:0-4597 GCA_041499985.1 Gemmataceae bacterium | reverse complement strand
GTCCTCTGTCCTCGGTCCTCTGTCCACTACCTACTACCAACTCAAAACCACAATCGTCGGTTCCGCCGGTTTGGCACCCACTTCAACCGTCAGCTTGTTGCTGCGCAGCTGACGCACGTTTTTCTGGTCCTCCAGAAACTCCTGCGGGGTCAAGAGTTCATCATAGACCTCGGTGCCGCAGTGCATCGGAATAATGTACTGGCGCGGTTTCAGCTGCTCGACCACCTTCTTGGCTTCGTCGCCGTTGATGGTGTAGACGCCACCGACGGGGATCATCAGAACGTCCACGGGGCCAATCCTCTTGATCTGGGTGTCGCTCAAGAGATGGCCCAGGTCGCCGAGGTGGACGATGTGAAGGCCATCAACCTCCAGCATAAAGATCGTGTTCTTGCCGCGCTCAAGGCCACCGCGGTTGTCGTGATAGACGCCCAACGTGCGGACGTGCACATCCCGGAAGGTCTCCTCGATGGGGTTCCAGTCAACCTTCTTGCCGGTGTCGCGCAGGCCGCTGAGGACTTTGGCTTTCGACCGGTTTTGGACCACGTCGATCTGCGTATGATCCGTGTGGAGATGGCTCAGGAGAACCAGGTCGGCCAACACGGACTGCCGGCCATAGGCTTCGATGGCGTGCGGGTCGATGACGATGCGTGTGCCCTTGCTGGATTCGATCTCGAAGAACGATTGACCGTGCCAGCGGATGACGACACTCCGGGGCGGGTCCGCGGTGAAAGCTGCGTTGACCAACAGAGACCCGAGGACAACCGCCATCAACCATCGCATCATGGCGCAACTCCCATAGTTTGGCTGAATCGATCCCTTGATCATAGCGGAGGAGAGCGCGCCAGGGCAAGCGAGCGGAAAAAAGCAACTACACGACCGAGACAGAGCCGAGTGCGCCGGTGCTCTGCGCGCGGAACCGTGGGCCTCCTCGCGTCAATCGGCTCGAAACACCATGTCCGCCGAGCGTACCAACAAACTGTCCGGCATGCGGGGCAGGTCCAGCCTCAACACGAGCGTGTGCACGCCTGAAGCCAGATCGAGCTGGAGTGCCTGCGCTGCGGGTACTGGCTTGCCATCGATCCAGAGAGCGGGCGGGACCGCGGATTCCAGGCGGAGGTGGATGCGGCTCCCTTTGGCCACCTCAAAGCGGGTGGAGGCGAACACAACCGGGGCCGCTACGCGACTCGCCTGCACCAGCGCCTGCACCTCCTGCTTGAGCAAGCCGCCCTGGACGGTCGCTGGCACGAGCGTCCAGCCGGAGAGACGTTCATCGCTTTGCTGGGCGCGTGCCGCCATTGCAGTCTCTGCTTGGCCGACAGTCAGGACACGCCACACCCGCGGTGCCTGGTTCTTGGCGGCGTCAAACGGGCCGGGCTTACCGAGCTCCGCCAAGAAGCGAATCAAATCGTGGCGTTCGCCCTCGAACAGGCTGTCAACCAGTCCAGCTGGCATCAGTGAGCCTCCCAGCGCTCGCTCTTCGATGCTGTTCTTGGGCACCGCGATTTCTTTGTCGTTGGCGTCGCGCAACACGACTTCCTGTGCCGTCTCGCGGACGACGATGCCGGTATGGCTGCGCCCCTCTTTGGTCATCAGGATGACGGAGTGAAATCCCTCTTTGATCTTGTTATTGGGCATGTACAGCGATTCCGCCAGGTAATCGATCGGGGCGCTGGTGCCGATGGACGTCAGGTCCGGTCCCACCTTGCCACCGGCGCCGCCGATAGCGTGACAGGCGATGCAACGCAGCTCCGGGCGCCGATAGACCAACTCCCCTCGCGCCGGATCCCCCACCAGCCGTGCCAGGGTCGCCACCCGTTGGATCTCGGCGGGCGTGTATTCCTTGGGAGCCGACACCCCCGCAAAGCGGGCGAGCACCTGGATCAGATCCCGCTGGCGATCCCCGTTTTCGCGCGCCACGCGCAGACCGATGGCCGCTGCCGGCGCAGGGATGGGATCTTGGCGCAGGGTCCGGGCCAAGCGCTGGCTCATCCCGGTCTGTTCCAGCAACCCGCGCCAAAGGGTACTCGCTTCCGGCTCCTCGGTGTTGGTCTGAAGCATCGTCTGCACGAGCGGCAGAGCGCCTTGCGAATCCACCAGGGCCAGAGACAGAAGGGCCTGCTGCCGGAGGGCGAGGGATTCCTTGGCATCCTGTGCCACCGTGCGCAACGCGGCCCGGGCGACTGAACTGCGGAACTCGCGTAAGGCATCGAAGGCGGCCAGGCGGAGGGGCCTGGCTACGCCTTTGTCGGTCGCCACATCCACCAGCTGGGGGAGCAGATTGCCCAGCTGCCAGCGTCCCGCCAGGCGAATGGCCGATGCCCGCTGTGCCTCACTCCCGCGCTCCACGAGCGGTCTCAGCTCGTACAAGTCACCTTCAGGGTTGACATGGCGCAGTCGGGCTGCTTCCCCGAGTGCCCTCAGCGCCCGCTCCAGGGCCTGTTCCTCAAAACCCTTGCGCACAACCTGCTGGAAGAGGCTCCCCAACTCGGTTGTTCCGCCGGCAGCGCCGATCAGCTCAATCCACGGGCCTCGCCCTTCGCGCGTCAGGGGATGCTGTCCCAGGAGCTTGGCGAGAGCCTTGCCGGCCTTCCCCGGATCCACGGCCCGCAAGCCGAACTCGAGGCCCTTCTCGCGGCCCTCCACGGGGAGCGCCCCGGAATCGAGAGCGGCCAACCACGGCTCAGCCAGGTCGTTGAGTGTCAACCACAGCGCATAATCGAGAAACCGGTCGATCGGCTTGTCGAGCACCCGCAACGCCAGATCCGCCGAGGCCGCGGTCGGGATCTGGGCCAGCGCGCGAACCGCTTCCAGCCGTACCCGCGGATGCGCATCGGCCACGCGCTCGGCCAGCAGTTCGCTGGCCTGCGGCACGCGCTCGATCCATTCGGCCAGGACACGCACAGCGGCCGCGCGGAGCCGACCGTCCTGGGCATGCAGGAGTCGTTGGAGCAGCGTCGCGTCAGCCTGCTCCAACGACTGCTTGACCCACAGCGCCTGGAGCAGTGCCGGCTCGGCGCTCTGCTTGGCCTGCCACGTCTGGAGATCGGGCAACACGGCGCGCCCGCGTTCCGTCAGCACGCGCCGGGCCTGAGTACGCTCGTAGCTATTGGGCGAGAGCAACGCGTCGAACAGGGCACTGTTGGCCGCGGTGACGAGTTGCGGCCTGGCATTCAGCGGACGTCCCTTGTGCGTCACGCGCCAGATGCGCCCGTGCTCCCGGTCGCGCCGGGGATCGCGAAAGTCCACCTCCCCATGATTGATGATCGGGTTGGACCAGTCGGCAATGTACAGCGCCCCGTCGGGACCAAGCTTTACGTCGATCGGCCGAAAGGAGACCTCGGTAGTCCGTAGCAAGTCCGGCATTTCGCGCGTCACGTAGCCGGCATCCTTCTCGTCGATGCGGAAACGCACCACCCGGTTGGCGCGGAAATCGCAGGTGATCAGGTCCCCTTGCCAGTCATCGGGGAAGTGTTGGCTGTGCACGATCTCCAGGGAACAGAATTTGGGATAGCTGCCGGGACTAACACTGTCCAGGATACGGCGGGCCCTGGCATAGGTGACGTACATCGCGCCCGGCACGCCGTAGTTAATGCCGCCGCCGCCGGCGCCATCGGTGATAAACGATTGGCCAAAGGCGTCAAATTGATGGCCCCAGGCATTGACCCAGCCGCGAAAGAGAACGTCCAAGTGCATGGTATCGGGTCGCAGCCGGAGAATGCCGCCGCTCTTCAGGCGGACGATGCCGTGGGGTGTCTCCGTGTCGGTGCGCGTGTAGATCGACTGGTTCATGCACAACCGGCCGTCATGCCCCCAGCGGAGCGTGTGCAGGTTGTGATGCGTATCTTCGGTGCCGAACCCGCTCAACACGATACGGCGCTGATCGGCCTTGCCGTCACCCTTCGTATCCTTGAAGTGGAGCAATTCGGTGCTCTGCGCGACATAGACGCCGCCGTCGCCCGGCTCCAGGCCGGTGGGGATGAGCAAGCCGTCCGCGAAAACCGTCATCTTGTCCGCCCGGCCCGTGCCGGTCGTGTCTTCGAGGATGAGAATCTTGTCATTGGCGGTCTGGCCCGGCTCAATCTGCGGATACACCTCGGAGCTGGCGACCCAGAGACGGCCTTGCGGATCAAAGTTCATCTGGATCGGCTTGTGAAGCAGCGGGTTCTCGGCCCAGAGCGTGACTTCCAGGCCTTCGCCCACTTCGAATTGGGGCCGGGGCTGCGGCGTGAACTGGGCGACGGCGGACTTGGTCCGCGCCGGCGGTTCAGGCGGAAGGTCGACCGGTTTCAAGGAACGGAGTAAAGATATCTTTTTCTCCTCCGCTTCAATGAGTGGCTCAAACTGGGACATCTCGACCGCGTTCTGCCCCTGCTCGCGTTTGCGGAAGCCGAAGATGTAAGCCATATTCGCGGGGCGAGAGCGGTGAAAGAACAGCTCGTTCTTCTTCAGAATGACCTGGCGGAGGCGTTCGGCTTGCGACTGGTCGGGCCAGGCTCCGGCCGGCCAGCCCAGACCATTCTCGATGACGCGCGCAGCGGCCCGGTAGCCCGCGGCGGTCAGATGAATGCCGTTCTCCGACAAGGGTACGCGCGGGTCC
>JBGQLF010001025.1:0-4598 GCA_041499985.1 Gemmataceae bacterium | reverse complement strand
GCGCGCCGAGCGAAATCTAACCCCTGGCGGAGTGGCAAAAAGGAAGGAAAGAGGACTCCGATAGGGGAATATCGACTAATTCTCGGACGGACTCCTAGGGTCAGGGATTGAGGTTCGAGCCCCACGGCGAAGCGTAACTCAGGCTGAAAGGTGCCGTCCCCCCGTCCGAGCAAAATGGAAACCTGATTGGTATCACTATGGGCATCAACATCCGTGATCACCAGGTCCAGGCGACCATCGCCGTTCAAGTCCGCCGTGGCCATACGCCAGGCAAAAGACCCACCCGAAAAACGTCTCTCGGGCGCAAAGGTGCCGTCTCCCAATCCCAGCAGAATCGACACGTCGTTCGAGAGTTGATTCGCGACGGCCAAGTCCAGGCGGCCGTCGCCGTTGAAGTCGCCCACCACGATGCCGGCAGGCGTATTTCCCACCGCGAACTGCCTGGCGTTCTGAAACGTCCCGTCCCCCACTCCCAGCAGAACCGAAACATCATTGGTTGCCTCGTTCCCGGTGGCGATGTCCGGGATGCCGTCGCCGTTGAAGTCGCCCACGATGTTGTAGTACGGACTCTGCACAAAGGGATAGCTGTGATCAAAGTTCACGAGCAGCGGCTGCTGGGGAGCGGTAGCTGGCTGGAACTGGCCCGTCAGGGTGTAAGCACCCGTCCCGGTGCCGAGGCCGGTCACTTCGAGGTAGTACGTTCCGGTGGCCAGGTGCTGGACGATCAGGTCGTCGCGGTTGGTGGCAGATTGGCCGTCGCTCTGGATCAGCAGCTGGCCGTCCGATCCCAGCAACGACAACCGGCTCTCGGCCCCCGTGGCGTGAACCTGCGTGGTAAGCCGACCCGTCTCGGTCAGCGTGAGCCGGAAGAAGTCGGTCGTGGGCAGTGTGCCGGTAGCGGCGCCCCCAACAGACAGCGGCAGGGCGGTGGCCAGGGTGTTATGGCCGGCCAGCAGGGTGCGGTCCTCGAGCAGCTCCAGATGAAGGCGGCGTATGATTCGTGTCATGGTCTGCGTTCCTTGACTCCACTGTCAGGACACCCGCGACTCGGCGAGCAACGGGATGGATGAACTCGGCGATGCTCTTCTCTGGTCCTCTCGGCGTCCGGGGTAGTTCGGCGCCCTCCCCGGAAAACCCGTCGCCCTTGCGGTCAAGCCGGCCTTGTTTTCCTGGGCCGCGCTTGCGACAATCGCCTGCGGGCAATCCTGCTCCATTCGAGCCGCGATACTTCCCCAACAGGAGAGCCGAGTCATGTCCAGGCCGACAACGACTCCGGTCATCCCGCCTCAACCGACGCTCCCGCTGGAACCGGGCGACCACCTGACCCGCGAGGAGTTCGAGCGGCGCTATGATGCGATGCCCCATCTCATAAAGGCGGAGCTCATCGAAGGTGTCGTGTACATCCCTTCCTCCGTGCAACTCCGGCAGCAGTGCAGCCCCCGTATGCACCTGGCTGGCTGGTTGGGAAACTACCGCGCTTACACCCCGGGAGTTGATGCGGGCTACAACGCTACGGTTCGTCTCGATGCGACGAACGAACTTCAACCGGATGTGCTGATGATCATTGACCCCAGCCTCGGCGGCCAGGCCGTGATCAGCGCCGACGACTACATTGAAGGCGCCCCCGAACTGATCGCCCAAGTGGCGGCTAGCAGCGCTAGCCTCGACCTGCACACCAAGCTGCGTGTTTACCGCCGCAATCAGGTGCGCGAGTATCTCGTCTGGCGCGTGCTCGATGCGGCCATCGACTGGTTCGTGCTGCGGCAGAGCCAGTATGAGCGGTTGCCGCTCAGCCCGGCCGGCTTCTACCAGAGCGAGGTCTTTCCCGGCCTGTGGCTGGACCCGGCGGCCTTGGCCGGCTCGGACTTGGCGACGGTGCTCCAGGTCTTGCAGCAGGGAATCAGCAGCCCCGAGCATACGGCGTTCGTCGCCCGCTTGCGGCAGGCAGCGGCCACGAATCCCGGCCTGGTTCAAGAAGGCCAGTTTCTGGGTGGCACGCCCTGAGTCTTCGAAGGGCGTGGGTTGCGGCAGACACGCCCTTCGAAGACTCAGGGCGTGCCACCCACGTTTGAACCATGCCCGAATCCCTGAGG
This sequence comes from Gemmataceae bacterium, assembly GCA_041499985.1. GTDB lineage: Bacteria > Planctomycetota > Planctomycetia > Gemmatales > Gemmataceae > JBGQLF01. The sequence goes on along the minus strand of JBGQLF010001025.1, from coordinate 2,505 downwards.
CGGCCATCCTGGGGCTCCGCCAAGCCAGCCAATCTCCTGTGGCCACGATCCTTTGGTAGGTCGTCGGTTCTTTCATCCGAGGAGTCACTCCCGGTCCCCTCAACGTCGTTGCCGAATCCCCCGGAGTGCCGGGTCTGCCTGGACCACCTCCCGGAACGCCTCGCGCTCCGCCGGTTCGAGTAGATCCAGCGCCATGCCCAAAAGCTGCCGAGCCTGCTGCTCGTACCGGGAGCGATTCTGCCATTCTCCTTTGACCGCGGTCTGGGCATAGATCCGGCAGGCATTATACAAGAGTCGGTACGTCCGCTCCCCGTGCTGGATGGCCAGCTTCGCATCCGCAATCGCTTCGCGGTACTGGCCGAGCTGCACGTGCCCCTGACCGCGACCGTTGTAGGCGTCGCCGACCGTCGGATCGAGTTGGATCGCTTTCTCGAAGTCCGCCAGCGCCAGCTGCGACGCCCCGCTGTAGACGTACGCCCAGCCGCGACGAATGTGCAAGAACGCCGTGCCAGGCCGCAACGCCAGAGCCCGCGTGTAATCGTCGATGGCGCCGGCAAAATCCTTCTGGCCGGCCCGAGCATCCCCGCGCACCTCATACAGCTCTGCCACGGGCATCCCCTTCGCCAGGCCCATATCGCAGGCATCCTGGACTTCCGCATAGCGCTTCAGCTCGAGCAGGGCCGAGACGCGGAGTTGATGGGCTCCGGAATGCTCCGGCAGAAGCTTAAGGGCCGATTCACAAGCCCGCAGGGCATCGACATACTTCTTGCTCCGGTAAAATTCGCGGCCGCACTCAACGTCGTCCTCCGCCTGGAGGGGCGCCCAGTCGCGCGGATCCAGGTCCGGCTTTCGCTTCTGAGCCTGGGCCAGCTGCTCGCGGGCCGCGGCCCACAGTTTCTGCTGCTGGTACGCGCCTGCCAGACTCAGGTAGGCGTGATACAGCTTCGGGTTCAGCACGACGGCGGCCTGGAAGTCGGCCAGCGCTTCCGGCCAACGATGCTGCCGCAGCCGCAGGGCCCCGCGGTTCAGGAGGAGAATGTACTGGGTATCCGCATCCGGTCCGCGCTCCGCCACCACCGCGTAGTCCGCCTCCGCGTCGGCGAACAGCGCCTCCGCCTCAGCCTGGTGCGGCACGCGGATTGCCCTTTCGCTAGCTGCGTAACCCCGCACAAGGTAGGTCCAGAGGATGTTGGGCTGTAGGTTGCGGCAGACGGTCAGGCATGCATGCGCCTCGATCGGTCGCTGGGGCTGGCAGTTCAGGTAACAGGTGGCCAGTAGAAACTGCGCCCAGAAATGATCCGGCTGCAAGCGCAGCGCCGCCTGGCAGTGGACAATCGCTTCCAACGGGTTCCGGCGCTTGGCCCGCTCCAGAGCCGTGAGGAAATGATCGACCGCACTGGCCGGCTGGAGATCCTCGGCCAGCTTGGCGGCCCACGCCCCTCCCAGGCTATCGCCGCTCTGGGTCAGGCACGCTGCCCGCCGTAGGTAGTAGGCCCGTGTCGGAGGCCGGAGCCGCGCTGCCTGGTCGAGGATGCGTCGCGCCCGCTCGGCCTGACGCTGGGCATTCTCGGTAGGCAGCAGCTCGGCCACGGCGTCAGCCAGGACCAGCAACAGCTCATAGCAGCCGGTGGCGATCTCCGCTTGCTGCCCGGACGACAGCGATTCCGGTAGCGAAGCTGGCGTGAACTCCGCGGCATCCGAGCTACCGTCTGGCCTGGCGGCTGCAAACAAGTACAGGGCCTCGCGGGCCGCTCGCCGGGTCGTCTCCACGTTGGCCGACAAGTCGAGGCCGGTGAAGCGCGTGTCATGGAGCAAGGCCTGGTCGCGCTGCTCGACGAACTTCTTTTAGCGGATCCGGGCGTCCGCCCGTCTTTGTGCCGCAGCTTGGCTGGTCCGGGCCTCTTCCAGCAGCTGCTGGGCGCGCTCGTGTAGGTCGGCCAGGCGCGGCTCTCCCTCGATCAAGGGCAGGATACTGGTGATGTTGGCTTCTGCGGTCTTCGGGTCTTGTCGGCCCAGGGCGATCTCACTGGCGGTCAGCGCGGTCCGAGTCGAGTCACGCAATGTCTCCAGCTGCTGCGCGAGCCGTCGCTGGTGGGCGTCGTACCACAAGCCGGCAGCCACCAGTCCCAGGCAAGCAGCCGTGCTGACCGCGAGAGCCAGCGCCGCCGCGGGGCGACGCCGGGCCCATTTCAGGCCGCGTTCCCACAGGGGGGTTCGCCGGGCCAGGATCGTTTGCCCGGCCAGGAAGCGAGTCAGATCCTCGGCGAGGTCCAGGGCGGTGGCATAGCGCTTGTGCGCTTCCTTGTGCAGACATTTCAGACAGATGGTTTCCAGATCGCTCGGCACCTGCGGCTGCAAACGCGACGGCGGCACCGGCTCGGCATGAAGCACCTGCTCGATGGTGTCGAGCGTGGTCGTACCCTTGAACGGTGGCCGGCCGGTTAAGATCTCGTACAGGAGCACACCGAGAGTATAGATGTCGGCCGCGGGCCCAATCTCCCTGGT
>JBGQLF010001024.1:0-4601 GCA_041499985.1 Gemmataceae bacterium | reverse complement strand
GTGCTGGAGATACGGCATCGCCAGGTCGACGAGCGAAGCCTGTCGACCGGCAACCGGTGCACTAGCGCGTAAGCTCAACCCCGGTTTGTCATCCTTTTCCCCGGTCAACTCCTCGACTAGTTGCTCGATGAAGTTCTTCGGCTTGGGAATCACCCGAACGTCATAGTCCTTGAGCTTGGCCTCGTCGGCGATATACTGGATCGCATCCTGAAGCGTGCCGATCTTGTCCACCAGGCCCAGCTCGAGGGCTTGCTTGCCCGTATAGACGCGGCCGCCGGCCAATTCGTCGATCGGCTTCTTGAGCCGATTGCCGCGGATTGCCACGACGTGGCCCTTGAACACTTCATAGATATCATCCATGAATGCTTGCACACGGACCCGCTCACTCGGCGAGAAGACCTCGCTCGAGCCCAGGATGCCGGCGCTTTCGCCGCGTTTGTAGCTCTTGAAGGTGATGCCGAGCTTCTTCCACATGTCGGTCGTGACCAGTTTGCCGGTGAGCACGCCGATCGAGCCGGTAATGGTGCTCTCGTCGGCAAAGATCGTCTCCGCGCCGCAAGCGACGTAATAGCCGCCGCTGCCGGCGACGTTGCCCATGGAGACGACGAACGGCTTCTTGGCCTTCACGCGCTTGGTGGCGTTCAGGATGATCTCGCTGGCCACGGCCGAGCCTCCCGGCGAATCGACGCGCAGGACCACCGCCTTGACCGAGTCATCCTGCGTGGCCTCGTCCAGGGCCTTGCGAATATCGGTGCTCATCGCCCCGGTGTTGCCCCCAAAGGGAGACGGCTGACTGGAGCCGACCTGAATCGCTCCATCAACATACACGATTGCCACCGCGTCTTTGCTGGCCGGCTTCTTTTGCGTTTCCTTGAGCAGGTCGCCCCAGACTTTGAAGATGGCCAACGGCGACGAAAAATCGAGCTGCGGAGCCTTCTTCTTGCCGTAGCTCTTGTCGAAGACAACGTCCTTGCCATACTTCGACTTCAGCAACGTTTCGAATTCCTGGCGATGCTCCACCGCATCGACCAGGCCTGTCGCCTTGGCCTTGTCGGCCGTATAGAGCCCACCGTCGATCCAGGCACGGGCCTTGGCCGTGTCCACCCGGCGTCCCTTGGCGATCAGCTGCACATCAGCCTCATAGAGGCCATCGAAGAGCCAGTTCATCATTTTTTCGGCAGCGGGGCTGGGACCGTCGCGCATGAAGATCTCCACAGCGCTCTTGTATTCGCCGCAAGTGAGGAAATCCGGCTTGACCCCGATCTTGTCGAGGAGGCCTCGGACATATGGCGATTCGCCCTGAATGCCCGTGATAAGCAGCAGTGCGGTTGGCACAACGCTCAGCCGGCTGGCACCGGAAAGGAGCACGTATTCGCGCATGGACAGCGAGTCAGCGTGCACGTGGATTTCCTTGCCGGCGGCCTGAATCTGGGCCATGACCTGCCGCAACTCTTCAATTTGCCCCGGACCAGGCACCTCGCCCTCGGCCAGGATCACGACGGCCTTGACGGAAGCGTCTTCCGCCGCCTTCTTCAAGCGCGTGATGAGATCGCGCAGGGAAATCGGCTTCGTTCCGCCCAGGGACAGCGTCTCTTCCGGCGGCGATTCAGTGATCGCGCCGTGCAGCCGGAACACCGCAATGATGGGCTTCTTGCTGGTATCCGCTTTCTTCTCGTCCTCCTCGAGCGCAGCTCGCGCGACCTGTACCCCCAGCAGTGGTACCAGGGCCACGATGCCGAGCACGTAGAACCAACGTCGCATAACTCTTCCTCCCTAGACTTGTCAGGACACCCGAGCACCTTATTAGTGTATTCGCTGAATGGCCGCGCAGATTGGCAACTCCGATGGATTTTGCCGTCGCATCATCGAACGGATGCTCCCTAGCTTGCCCATGTGCCAATTTAGAGTCAATAGGACACGATACGCAGGGATTCTGGCCCCGCGCGTCGACAGTGTTCTCCTGCGAATGAGAGGTATCACCGATGCCGGTTCCAGGCCAGGCCGAGCGGCGCGGCCAACAACCGCGCCAGGGGCAAGAACAAGACGACTCCCATGGCCAGGTAGAACAGAGGAACGCTACCAGTCGGAACGAGCCAAGCGAACAGCGCGAACAGGCCGAGCACGCTCAGGAGCCACAGAACGAGCAACTGGGCTAGGGTGCTCGGTCTCACCAACGGCCGCCGGCGGAAGGCGTCCAGTGCCCACCATGCTGCAAGCAGTTTGAGCACAACGGCCGAACTTATCACCCAGGGCAGCCTGCGGAGGAGCGGCTCGTGGTACTCGGGATGATGGTAGATCCACACTCCCAGCAGCGAGGCCGCGACGGTCAGGATCAGGCCCCCCACGATGATGCCGTTGATCACCCAGGCATTCCCGGTGAGTCCGATGAATAGGTTTGCGACGAATTGCTTCCACGTTACCACGATCAGACCGGTCAGGCCAAGCGCAAGCAGACCCACGACTCTCCAGGCAGGGAGTACTTGCAAGCAGGAGTCCCACAAGCCTGCCAGTTCCGCGAGACTTCCTGTCAGCACGATCACGCCAAACACCACCACCAGCAACACGCCCCAGGCTGCCAGCGTGCTCAGCGCTGCCATCTTGACCTTGGCCGCGATCAGCGCGCCACACGTCATCGGCCGCACGGCAGTGAATGGAGGGAGCCCATAATAATCCCTGACCTCGGGATTCGATCCAGACACAGTAGTTCCCGCCACGCCGGCTACGAGGAGCGGGAGAAGGAGAACGAACAACAGCACCTTCCAGAGCGGGAAGTCGCTTTTGTCCAACCAGTGGGGCAGCAGGGAAAAGGGCAACAAGCCTGTCACGAGGAGAGGGAGAGCCAGGCCATGGCGGCGCCACTCGAACCAGACCTGCGCCCCTCTGGCGGAGGCGAAGGGCTTGCGGCGCCGCGGCAACGACTGGCTCAGTTGGCGGATCGTTTGCAATAACCAGTGCCAATCCGGCGCCTCCCCACGGCGAGCGCGAGCGACTCCCGTGAACGCGACCAGGCTGCCGACCACGGTCAAGCCCGCGAGCAGACACGCAAGCAACAGAGGGTCGAGGTCGTAAGCTATTACGGCCTGAACTGCTCCCCCCAGAAGGCACAGTTCCACAAGCACGGCCAAGAGCCGCGCGCCCCGCAATCCGAACGGCCACCAGATCGCCGCTTGGAACCAGGCGAGGAAGGCGGTCAGCGCGAGTGCCGGCCATCCCAGGGGAGCTGGGAAGCCGCACGGCTGCAAGATCCAAGCCGCCACCACGACCCAGCCAAGCGCCAGCGTCACGCACCCATGAAGCAGGGGCCAGAGCACCAGGGTGTGGGTTGGCACCGGCAACGTAAACATCCGGGCTGGATAGCCGGAGCCCGGCGCGGTGAGATCGGTGTGAATGCTGTAACAGAAGACGAACAACAGATAACCCAGCGCAAGAAAGAGCGGCTCCAGACTGATCGCGCCGAAGAGTAAGTGAAAGACCGGCGACGACGCGGTACCGCCAAAGTACCGATAAAGCGTTTCCACAACGCCCAGATTAAGGAGGACGGCCAAGACCAAGATGTAGGCAGCGGTCGCGGTTAATTCCCAGCGATGTCGCCACCAGAGCTGCCAACCGAATGCGAACGCGGGTGAGCGCATGGATCATTCCTCCCCGGAGCCGCCGCTCTTCGTCCCAACCTGAGCCACAAAGATATCGTCGAGCGAAGGAATCCGTTCCTCGACAATGCGCGCGCCACAAGCCGCCACCGCCGCATGCAGCTCGCCGGCTCGTCCGTTGTAGAGGGCCGTCCATTCGTAGCCTGCTCCCTCCCACGTGAGGACCCCGGCGAGTTCCGGTGGACCGGACCGAGCCTCGGCGAAACGCAGCGTCAGCCGGCGATGGGTTTCCTTGATGTCGTCGAGCGCGGCGCTGAAAACGATTCTGCCCTTATCCATCAGCGCCACCTGATCCGACACACACTCGACTTCATGGAGGAGGTGCGAAGAAAATAGAACGGTGCGCCCTTCCTCGGCGATGGCCCGGATGATCGCCCCCATGATATCGCGGCGCACAATCGGATCGAGTCCCGCGGAAGGCTCATCGAGCAGCAGCAATTCCGGCCGGTGGGCCAACGCGATGAGCAGTCCCGCCCGTGCCCGCTGGCCTTTCGACAGATGACGGATCTTCGCCTTGGGATCGAGGGCAAACGCCTGCCGCAACTCCACGGCATAGGCGTCATCCCAGCGGGGATAGAAGGCGCGCGTGTAGCGCAGCAGCTCGTCGATCCGCATCCAGTTCGGCAAGTCGTTCTCCTCGGAGAGAAAGCCGATGCGCGAAAGGACACCTTCCGGGTCGGCCACGGGATCACGGCCAAAGACACGCACCGTGCCGCTGACGGCCTGGAGCAAGCCGAGCACATGCTTGATGAGCGTGGTTTTGCCGGCTCCATTGGGGCCAACCAGGCCGAAGACCGAGCCGCGCGGCACGCTCAGACGCACCTGGTCGAGGGCCACCTTGGAGCCGAAGCGGCGTGTCAGATCCGCGATCTCGATCACGGTCGTGGCGGCGGTGGGAGAACTTTCCGTCATGGGCTCACTTCTCCTGGGGTCGGGGTTGCAGGGCGGCGT
>JBGQLF010001023.1:0-4604 GCA_041499985.1 Gemmataceae bacterium | reverse complement strand
TGGTACGGCGCTGGCGTTCCTCAGCTCCGCGCGCCACGGATGCCGAGCTGGATCAGCTCGCCGGCATAGTTCGGCCGCACTCCCGTCCAGTGCCCGACCTGGCCGCCGCCGCCGCTGACTCCCGCCGCCAGTCCGCGCGTGAGGATATACCAGCAGAAATAGCAGTGGTTCGATGTGGCTCCCGGCAAGGCTGGTGGGTCGCGGGCCAGGATCTCCGCGCGTAGGGCGCTCAAGCCCTCACGAAACACTCGGCCCACGTAGGGATGTCGCCGCGCCCGCCGGACGATTTGCGTCACCGTATCTGTATAAATATTTCCAATCGTTAATTGATCGAGATCCGAAGCAAAGCCGCAACACGGTTTCACTTCCCCACGCGGATTGACGATCAGCGCCTGCCCGGGCCCTTCGCAATAGTCCTCGGCGAACCATTCCCCGTCCCAGGCACCGCGCAGCTGCTCGGCGCGCTCTACCGGGGCGAGGTGGTTCCAGTTCAGGACCATCGTCAGGTCGAGCGAGACGAGCAGATACCGGCCGAGCATGTCAGACCACTCGATCACGGCCCCCAGTTTCTCGGCGAGAGCCTGAATGGGCTCGAGGCCCTGATCGGGTTGCCGGCTGGCGTAGGATAACGATAGGATATTATCGCGGCCGAAAATATACCGTGCGCTGCGACAGAACTCGGCCAGGGCGTCCGTGCGGATGCCGTGGAACTTGTCCACGCTCAAACCCAACTTTCCGTTAAAACCGGCATCGGCGAGGCCCCCAAGTACTGCCTCGAGTTCGGCCTGATCGTGAAACCAGACGCCGTTCGTGACAATCTTGTCGAAGCGAAATCCGAGCGCGGCGGCCCGACGGCACACGGTGTGCATGAACTCTGGGTACAGGAACGGTTCGCCGCCTGTGAAGCCCAGATTGCCTATTCCATAGGCATGGGCGTCCTCAAGAAAGCGCAGAGCGGCCGCGATCTCCAGCCGGTCCGGCCACTCAATCGGAACGCAGCAGTGCGGACAGGTCAAGTTGCACTGATAGGTACCGGCGAACGACAGGTAATTGGGTCGGAACGTCCGCGTGCGGCGTCGCACCGGACGGCCCTCGCCACGAGTCAACGGCGGACGGCCAGGAGAAGACGACATCGCAGGGCCCTGAACAGAGTGGTTCCGGAAAAGGTATTATAGAAGCGACTGGCCTCGTCCGGCCATCGCTGGACATGTTAGCGCCAACAGGAGATGCTCGTCTTAATTCTTTTGGGAATTCGGGTTGAGGGAAGTCGATGTCGGAGTGGGTTGTGAACGTGAAGTGGCACGGGCGAAAGCGTTTGGGGCGTCAATCCGCTCTGAATTGCGCTTGTCAGCGGACAGACGCTTATGGGACAATCCTGGATCGCTTCGCCTCGTCCGGCGGTTTGCCCGACAGACCTTGGTTCGGGGAAGCACAGCAATGGTAAGCAAGCGTCGCGCCTTGACAGTCTGGTTGAGTCTGGGGTTTCTGGCCCTGCTGTCGCTCGGTTCGTCGTTCCTGTTCGCCTGGGAAGACGACTTGCCCCGCAAGGCGGACGATGCCAAACCGGCAGCCCAAGGTCAAGCGCCCGTCCGAGGCCCCGTTAAGGCCGACGACCTTCCCAAGCTGGGAGTGCCAGCGGGAGGTCCAGTCGTTTTCCCTCCGCAAGGCATGGCGCCCGGTGGTCTGGGAAAGGCCAATGAGTTCACGGACGCCATCACGCTGCCAACCGATCGCGATGTGAAAAAGCGTCTCGAGGCGGCGGAGGACTGTTTCAAGGACGAGGCCTGGGGCCTGGCGGCGCAGTTGCTCCAATTGATCCTGAACAGCAAGGAAGATGTTTTCGTCCAGGTCCGGCGCCGGGGCGTCGACGGCCAGGAGACGATCCACTGGGCCAGTGCTCGGGCGGAGGCCAACCGCCTGATTGGCACGATGCCCACGAAGGGCCTGGAGTTTTACCAACTCCAGTACGGCCCACAAGGTCTGGCCCTGCTCGACGAAGCTAAGAGGCAAGGGGATCCGCAGCTGCTGGCGGAAGTAGCCCTCAAATATTTCCATACCGAGGCCGGCGCGGAGGCCACGAACCTCCTTGGCACCTACCACCTGGACCGAGGCCGACCCTTGATGGCTGCCCTCTGCTTCGAGCGTCTGCTGGAGCGGGGGGGAGTCGAGCAGGCCGCTCCCCTCACCGTGCTGAAGGCTGCCCTGGCCTATCGGCTCAGCGGCGACCAGGCGAACGCCCAACAGATGCAGCGACGCCTGGCTTCCCGAATCCGGCGGGAAGGGCTCCGCTTAACGGATCGAACGGTGAGCCTGGAGCAGCTCCAGAGGGAAATCGACGGCGTGCGCGCCCCGGAAGTGGCTAACCCCTCGGATTGGCCGGTTTTCCGTGGCAACTTGAGTCGCTCCGCTCAGGGCAACGGCAGTGCGCCGTTCCTGGACAAGCGCTGGCAGCGGAGCATGATTCCTGAAAAGCACACGGCCAACGACCCCCGGCCGACCAAGAATCTGATCGAGGAAGCGATCGCCAGTCTCCAGCGCCGACCCGAGTCGCTGATGCCGGGATTCTTCCCGATTGCCGCCGGGGGCAAGCTGATCTACCGCAGCTACTGGGGTATCCATGCCCTCGAGATCAAGAGCGGCGAGTTGGCCTGGGAATCGCCCTCCATCGGCAGCCTGGATGCCTTGAATCGAGACGTCCAGAAATGGCAGCAGGTCAGCCAGTGGTTTCAATGGTACAAGACTGGCGGCATCCTGAATGTCCTATTCGAGAACTCCACCCTCGGAACCTTGAGCACGGATAACACGTACGTGTATGCCGTGGACGACCTGGCCTTGCCGCCGCACCCCAACACCATGCAACAGTTCGGCTGGGCGGCGACGCCGAACTTCGGCCTGCTCCAGGAGGCTGCTCAGCAGAGCCGGCTGCAAGCGTTCGACCTGGAATCCGGCAAGCTGACCTGGGAGCTGGGCGGGCCGCGCGACACCAGCGAACTCAATGGCAGCTTCTTCCTCGGACCGCCCCTGCCGTTGGGTGGCAAGCTGTACGTATTGACCGAGAAAAACTCCGAGCTGCGCCTGGTCTGCCTGGATCCGGCACGCAAGGGTGAAGTGGCCTGGACGCAAACCCTGGCCACCACGCGCGATCGCCTGTTACTCGATCCGGGTCGCCGTGTGCAGAGTGTCAACCTCGCCTATGGTGAGGGGATTCTCGTTTGTCCGACGAACGCTGGCGCCGTGCTCGGCGTCGATCTGCTTTCGCACAGCCTTGTTTGGGCCCATCCCTATCGCGAGGGAATACCCGCCGTCGCGTCGCCACGGCCTTTCCAACCCGGCCGGCCCTGGATGAATGCCAATAACCAGGGCCTTTCGTCGCCGGATTGGAAGGTTTCGGCCCCGGTCGTGTATGACGGCAAAGTGGTGTTTACCGCACCCGATGGAGCTGCGGTGCACTGTTTGAACTTGCGCAATGGCGATCTGCTCTGGGAAGCGAAGCGTGTCGACGATTTGTACCTGGCGGGCGTTTTCGCCGGCAAAGCCGTGCTCGTGGGGAAGAATTCTTGCCGGGCCCTCAACCTGGTGGATGGCAAGACGCTCTGGAGAGTGGAAACCGGTCTGCCGTCCGGGCAAGGGGTCGCCTGTGACAACATCTACTACCTGCCGCTGAAAAAGGCGGAGGTCTGCGCCATCGACCTGGAAAAGGGGAGCATTCTCGGACATGCCCGCTCACGCAAGAACGAGATCCCCGGCAACCTGATCTTCTACGAAGGCGACGTGCTCTCGCAGACCGAAACGGCCGTGACGGCGTATCCGCAGTTGAAGGTCAAGCTGGCGCAGATCGACGAGTTGCTGCAAAAGAACCCTCAGGATCCGTTGGCCCTGAGCGAACGGGGTGAGCTGCGCCTGGACCAGGGCAACCTCCTCGACGCCGTCACGGATCTACGCCAGGCCTTGACCAATAACCCGTCGCCGGCGCTGGCCGCCAAGACCCGCGAAAAGCTTTACGACACGCTCAAGGAGCTGTTGCAGCGCGACTTTGTGGCTGGTGAAGAGCACCTCGATGAGTTCAAGCTCCTGTGCAGCGTGTCGATTCCGGAGACCGCGCCCCCCGAAGAACGTAAACGGCTGGAGAAAGAGCAACGCCATCGCCAGGCCGGCATGTGGGGACTGATCGCCAAGGGACGCGAGCAGCAAGATCGCCTGCTGGAAGCCTTCCAGGCGTACCTCGAGTTTGCCACTCTAGCCGGCACTGAGGAACAGATCACGGTGCCCGACGATCCGTCGCTGAAGGCGCGCGGCGATGTCTGGGCGCAAGGGCGCATCGCCGCCTTGGTGGCTCGGGCGACGCCGCAGCAGCGCAAGCCCCTGGAAGAGGAACTGGCCCGCCGCTGGCACGATGTCAAGGCTGGCGACGATACGGAGGCGCTACGCCGCTTTGTGCTGGCGTTCGGCTCGCTCTTCGCGATCGGCCGGGAGGCACGCCTGGTTCTGGCGGAGCGGCTCATGGAAGAGCACAATTTCGTCGAGGCGGAACTCCAGTTGCTCCAGCTGCGCCGCCAGGGTCAGACGCAGATTGCCGCTCAGGCGACCGAGGCCCTGGCCCGGCT
>JBGQLF010001022.1:0-4610 GCA_041499985.1 Gemmataceae bacterium | reverse complement strand
CGATGAGTTGGCCGACAGTGCCGGGCTACGAGATCCTCGGCGAACTGGGCCGCGGCGGCATGGGCGTTGTCTACAAGGCGCGACAGCTCCGGCTCAATCGCTTGGTGGCCCTGAAAATCCTCCGGGCCACTCCGGACGTCGCTCCCGACCAGCATGCCCGTTTCGTGGTCGAAGGCGAGGCCCTCGCCCGCTTGCAGCACCCCAACGTGGTGCAGATCTATGACGTCGGCTTTTATCAGCAGCAACTCTACTTTGCCCTGGAGCTGGTCGAGGGCGGCAGTCTGGCGGAAAAGCTGGCTGGGCAGCCGATGCCGGTGCGGGAGGCGGCGGCGCTACTCGCCTGCCTGGCCGAGGCAATGCACGACACGCATGCGCGTGGCATCCTCCACCGCGATCTGAAGCCGGGCAACGTGCTGCTCACACCCAACGGCGTTCCCAAGGTCACCGACTTCGGCCTGGCCAAGACCGTGGATGTGGACCTGAAGCTAACCCGGACCGGGGACCTGCTCGGCACCCCGGCTTACATGGCACCGGAGCAGGCGCTGGGGCAGCGTTCTCGAATCGGTCCCTGGACCGATATCTATGCGTTGGGGGTGATCCTCTACGAAGTGCTGACGGGCCGGCCGCCGTTTCTGGCGGCGACGTATCAGGAGCTGTTGCAGCAGGTGACCTGGCACGAGCCCGTCTCGCCGCGGCAGTTGCAACCGCAGGTGCCGCGCGATCTGGAAACGATCTGTCTGAAATGTTTGCAGAAGGAGCCCAGCAAACGCTATGGCAGTGCCGGGGAGTTCGGCGAGGACCTGCGGCGGTTCTTGGCCGGCGAGCCGATCCAGGCGCGGGCAGTTGGCCGCGGGGAGCGGTTGTGGCGCTGGTGCCGGCGCAACCCGGTCGTGGCGAGCCTGACGGCGGCCGTTTTTCTCTCGCTGGCCTTGGCGACGGGGACTGCTTCGGTTGGTTACCTGAAGACGACCTGGGCCCTGGACCAGGCCGAGCACCAGAAGGGGATCGCCCGCCGCGCGCGTTACCTCACCGACATGCAGTTGGCCGCAGAACTATGGCAGAACGAGGACGGCACGGCCCGTGCGGTGCGCGACCTCCTGGAAGCGCACCTTCCTCAGCAAGGCGAGGAAGACCTGCGCGACTTCGCCTGGCGTTATCAGTGGAACCTCATGAACCGCAAGGCCGTCACCTTCGAAGGGCACGATGGCCTGGTGGCTCAGGGTGCCTTTGCCCCCGACGGCCGGCTGATCACCGTGGACAGCGAGCACCAACTCCGCATTTGGGACACCGCAACGCGGCGGGCCGTTTCCACGCTGGATCTGACCGCGGTGCCCGGGCTGTGGCGGATCGATCTGGCCAATGACGGCAAGGCTGTGGCGATCGGCACCACTCAGGGCACGGTCCGGCTCCTCGAGCCCACCACGGGACAGGAGCTGCGCGTCCTGACCGTCCCGCCTGGTCTCCCGGTGGCCGTCCGCTTCCTGGGCGACAGCCGTACCTTGCTCACCCTCAGCAGGGAGGACACCGGACAGATATGGCAGACGGCCACCGGCGACGTGGTGCGAACGATTCACCGGCCCAAGGCGGAACCGTACAATGACCTGAGCCCGTCTCCCGACGGCACCCTGTGGGTGACACGCACCGGCCCTATGAGAAACTGGCTGCAACTGTGGGACCCTCGCCAGGGTACTGTGCGGGAGGCCTCGCGAAGTAGAGCTTCGGCCACGGTCAATGCCTTTGCCTTTTCCCCCGATGGCAAGACCGGGGCCTCGGGCACGTTTATGGGGCAGGTGATCCTCTGGAACCTTGCCACCGGCGAAGCGACCAGTGACCTCCCGTTACAACACGGGGGCGCGGTAATGCAGCTGGCCTTCGCTCCGGGCGGCAGCAGGGTAGCCGGGGGCGGACAGAACGGCCTGATCACGGTGAGCGAGGTCGCCCAGTCGGGCCGGCTCCCGCGCCGGCTGAAGGGCCATACGGGAGAGATTACCTTCCTGGCCTTCTCTGCCGACGGCAACACGCTGGCCTCGGGGAGCACCGATGGGACGGCGAAACTCTGGGATCTGACCCTGCCCGCGGAGGGACGTCCACTGCCGCCGAACATCCAACCGCAGGCCCTCGTCTACTCCCCGGACGGGCGCTGGTTGGCCACGGCCCGACGCATGAGTTCCGAAGCCCTTCTGATGGACGCCCAAACCGGACGACCGGGACAGACCTTCGGGGAGCCCGCGCGGACAGCCGCAGGGGAGGCACGCAGGCCCCGCCAGGTTGTTCGCGTGGCCTTCGCGCCGGACGGTAACATGTTGGCGACGGGGGACACCGACTCGCGCGTGCAGTTATGGGACGTGGCCAGCGGCCGCCTCCTGAACACGCTGATCGGAAAACCTCCCCGGCCGTCCAATCCCCTGCTTCGTGAAGGGTCGTGGGAGGGAGTGGCTTCGCTGGCCTTCTCCCCGGACGGGGTGTTGTTGGCGGCGGGCTTTGGCAATCCCAACGACCATGACATCAATTACACCCAGGTCGTCCAGGTTTGGGAGGCCCACTCCGGCCATGAGGTCGCTACGCTCGAGGGCCACCGGAGCACGATCCCCTCTCTGGCGTTTGCCCCGGACGGTCTTCACCTGGCGACGGCGAGCCATGACCGCACGGTCAAGCTCTGGGAGGTTGGGACCTGGCGCGTGGTCCGCACGCTGACAGGCCCCTCGATGTTCAAGGACGTGGCTTTCGCGCCGCCGAACGGTCAGACGCTGGCTGCGGCATGCTATGACGGGACCATCCGGCGGTGGGAAGCGGACACGGGCCGCGTGCTGCCGCCGTTCACGGGCCACGCCGGTGCCGTGAACGGGCTGGCCTTCTCCCCCGATGGTAAAACGTTGGCTTCCGCCAGCTGGGACCGAACCGTGCGCTTGTGGGATGTCGCCAGCGGGCGCAACCTGCGCCTGTTCAAGGGGCATACTTACGCCGTCGTCAGCGTCGTGTTTTCCCCGGACGGGAACACCGTGGCCGCGGTAGGCATGGGGGGCCGAGCGGCGCTCTGGGAAGCGGCTTCCCCCCAGGCTGTGGCGGCCGATTTGGCCGAGCAGCGTATCCGCCAGGAGGCCGAGCAGGCTCGCGAGGCCCTGTGCCTCCGCACCTGGCTCACCTTGGATACCCTGCCCCTGACCACGGGTCAAACAGCCGCCGACGGCCTCGAGGCCGAACAGATTGCCAAGGAAGCGGGCCTCCGGCCCGGTGTGGGTGACGTGATCCAGGTCGGTGACCAGAAACTGGAGTGGCAAGAGAACCAGGACGCCGATCCAGTTTTCGGACGGATTTTCGAGGGAAAATATCCCCGTTCCCACCGCGTGGCTTACGGCGTGTGTTACCTCAGGGCTGACGAACAACTCTCAAACCTGCGTTTGCGCTTGCGCGGCAAGGACGAACAAGCGAAGGTGTACCTCAATGGTCAGCAAGTCCTGTACAACCTGCCGGACGCGGGCAGCCCAAAAGAACAGACCAGCGCGACCATCACCCTGGCCCGGGGGACCAACGTGCTCGTGGTCAAGATCGTCAACAAGCGACGGCTGTGGCGCTGGTGCCTGGAGCTGACCGACCGAAACGGCCAGCCGGTAACGAACGTCCAGGTGCGCCACACACCATAGGATGCCACGCCGGCATGACTTCCAAGACACGCTCGCCCGCGTTCCGGGGAACCGGGCAGGCTCCAAAACCCGGCATGGGGTCCAGGTATTTTACCTTCTGCTGGCCGCGCCGTCAGGTTACTATGAAGAGGTCATCTGGTGCGGCTGTGGCACGACTTTCGGGAGGGCAAGCCGGTGACGTAAGTCCCCGGTAGTGAGAGGCGAATAGAGGAACATGAATACGTATTTCTCAAGCCAGGAACCTCCAGGGCGCCCCTTCCCACCCACCCGTTCGTATGCACGACCCACCAATTGGTGGCCGTTGACGTTCCTGCTCACCAGCATCCTTACGCTGGGAACCATGATCTTGGCGGTCTTCTTTGCCCCGGCGCTAGCCGTCCGCTGGCGCCAGGCCGAGGACCGCGCCGCCGCTGATGCCGCTTATTTGAAACGCCTGGCCGAGCTAAGAGCCGACGCCGAGATGGCGGACAAGAACCTGCAAGTGCTCGACCAGCGTTTTCACCTGGTGTCGCTCGGTTTCCGGGAAGTATCGCGGAAGATTGCACCCGTGGTCGTCCACATCAGCAACGAGATCGAAGTGGCTTCAGGTGGCAGCGGACGCACGTTCTACGATTTCGACAGCGACCGCCGTTTCCGCGAGCGGGCCGAGGGCTCCGGTGTGCTCATCCAGCCCGGTTACGTTCTCACCAATCATCATGTCGTCCGCAATGCCGAGCGTCTGCGCATCACCTTCGCCAGCGGCCGCTGGGTGACGGTGGCCCCGGATGCAGTCGCCTCGGATCGGCTGACCGATTTGGCTGTGATTCATTTGCCGCCGCAGAATGGAACCGACCTGCAACCGGATTACGCTCTGACGGCCGACCTCGCCGACAGCGACAAGGAGGTGCAGGTAGGCGACTGGGTGCTGGCCGCCGGCAGTCCTTTCGGGCTGCGTCAGACCGTGACCGCTGGCATCATCAGCGCCAAGGG